>JAIRTY010000270.1 GCA_031254715.1 Nocardiopsaceae bacterium
AGGCAACGATTATTACCACCCGGCCCGTGGTCGCCGGCGGCGCCCCCGGCGCGCCCGGTGCGGCGGCGGAGCGGGCCAGCGGCGAAGCGGCAGCCGCGGGCGCATGGGAGGGTGGGAATCGTGGGTGAAGCGGTCGCCTCCCGCCCGGTCCCGGTGGACCGGCCGGTGATGCTGCAACGGTGGGAGCGGCTGACGTTCCTGCACTGGTCCTACGAGCCGGCCGCGGTGCAGCGGCTGCTGCCGGCCGGGCTGCAGGCCGACGTGCTCGCCGGGGCGGCCTGGGTGGGGCTGGTCCCGTTCTTCATGCGGGTGTCGGCATCGGCGGGGCAGCACCTGCCGTGGGTGTCGGATTTCTGCGAGACGAACGTGCGGACCTACGTCCGGGACCGGGACGGGCACACCGGGATCTGGTTCTTCTCGCTCGATGCCGCCCGCCTCGGGGCGGTCCTGACCGCCCGCGCTGCCTACGGGCTGCCGTACTTCTGGTCGTCGATGCGGATCGACGAGCGCGGCGGCCAGATCGCCTATCGCTGCCGCCGCCGGTGGCCCGGCGGGGGCGGCCCGGCCAGCCTGGTGCGGATCAGCCGGGGCGGCCCGTACCGCCCCGGCGAGCTGGGCGAGCGTGATCACTTCCTGACCGCGCGGTGGCTGCTGTTCAGCGCCTCCGGCACCCGCAGGCGGCTGGCGCGGGCCGCCCACCCGCCCTGGCCGCTGTATCACGCTGAGGTGACCGGCCTGGATGACGGCCTGCTGCCCGCCGCCGGCCTGCCGCCGCCGGACGGCGGACCGCTGGTGCACTACTCCCCCGGCGTGGACGTGCGGATCGGCCGGCCGGAGCCGTGGCGCTGAGCAGCGCGGCCGAGCCGGCACGGGGTCGTGCCACCGCCAGCGGGCCGGGTCCATGCTCGTCAGAACGCCGGCGCCGCCGGCAGGCATGTCCTTACCGGCGATGGTGTCAGGGCCCGCCGGCAGGGCGCGGATAATCGGGGCATGGGACCCGCTGCTCACCGCGACGGCAAGCTGTTCGCCGTCAGCGACCTGCACGTGGGCCACCCCGGCAACCGGGATGTCGTGGCCCGGCTGCAGCCGGAGTCAGCGGCGGACTGGCTGGTGATCGCCGGGGACGTGGGCGAGACCGCGGCGGGGATCGAGTGGGCGCTGTCGGTCCTCAGCGAGCGGTACGACACTGTCATCTGGGCGCCAGGCAACCATGAGCTGTGGACCCGCCGGGCGGACCAGGTGCGGCTCCGGGGCGAGGAACGGTACCGGTACCTGGTGGACCGGTGCCGCGAGCTGGGGGTGATCACGCCCGAGGACCCGTTCCCGGTCTGGCGGGGCGAGGCCGGGCCGGCCGTGATCGCGCCGCTGTTCGTGCTGTACGACTACTCGTTCCTGCCCGACGGCACGGCGACCAAGGCCGAGGCGCTGGCGCGGGCCTACGACACCGGGATCGTCTGCTCGGACGAGGCGCTGCTGCACCCCGACCCGTACCCGAGCCGGGAGGCCTGGTGCCGGGCCCGGGTCGCCGAGAGCGAGCGCCGGCTCGCCGCGCTGCCGCCGGGCGTGCCGGTCATCCTGGCCAGCCACTTCCCGCTGGTGCGCGAGCCGACCAGGGTGCTGCGCTATCCGGTGTTCGCCCAGTGGTGCGGTACCGAGCTGACCGCCGGCTGGCACCGCCGGTTCGGTGCCCTGGCCGTCGTGTACGGTCACCTGCACATCCCGCGCACGACCTGGTATGACGGGGTCCGGTTCGAGGAGGTCTCGCTCGGCTACCCCCGGGAGTGGCGGCGGCGGGCTGGCCCGCCGGAGGTGCCGCGCCAGATCCTGCCGGAGGTGCCGCGCCGGGCGCTGGCGGCCCCGCCCCCGGCAGCCGCGGCACCGGCGGGGAATGCTCCCTGACATGCTGGAACGCATCCTGCCGCCGCAGGTGGCCGCCGCCGAGCGGTTCGCTGGCGACGAGCCGGCTGGCGGGCCGGGCGAGACGCTGTTCCCCGCCGAGCAGGCCCTCGTCGCGCGGGCGGTGGACCGGCGGCGCCGGGAGTTCACCAGCGGCCGGGCCTGCGCCCGGGCGGCCCTGGCCGGGCTGGGGCTGCCGCCGGTGCCGATCCTGCAGGGCGAGCGCGGCGCGCCGCAGTGGCCGGCCGGGGTAGCCGGCAGCATCACGCACTGCGACGGCTACCGGGCGGCAGCGGCGGCCAGGACCAGCGACCTGGTCTCCCTCGGCGTGGACGCCGAGCCGGACCAGCCGCTGCCGGCCGGGGTGCTCGACATGATCTCTACCGCCGCGGAACGGGCATGGCTGGCAGAGCTGGCGGGGCCGGCCGGGCCGGCCACGCCAGCGGCCCTGCCGGTGTGCTGGGACCGGCTGCTGTTCAGCGCGAAGGAAGCCGTGTACAAGGCGTGGTTCCCGCTGGCCCGCTGCTGGCTGGACTTCGGCCAGGCCGACCTCACCATCGGCCCGCACCACGAGGCCGGCCCCGGCCGCGCCGCCATCACCGGCACGTTTGACGCCCGGCTGCTGGTGCCGGGCCCGCCGGTGAACGGCAGGCCGCTGCAACTGCTGCGCGGCCGCTGGCTGGCCGCCCGCGGCCTGATCGTGACCGCCGTGCTGGTGCCTGCGAGCCCCGCCGCGGTCACGGCGGAGCCTGCGCGACACTGAGAGCATGGCTCCCCCGACCACCGGCACCGCGGCAGCCCCGGCAGCAGCGGCCGCGCCCGCCACCGGAGCCGCCTCCGGGCAGGCCCCCGACACGGTCATCTTCGACCTCGGCGGGGTGCTGCTCGACTGGAACCCGCGCTACCTGTACCGCCAGCTGTTCCAGGACCCCGCAGAGATGGAGGGCTTCCTCGCCGGGATCTGCACCAGCGAGTGGCACCGCGCCCACGACCTCGGGGAAGACACCCTCCGGTCCTGCCAGCGCCTCGCCCGGCAGCACCCGGCCTACCGGGACCTGATCATGGCATGGGCCGAGCGCGGCGAGGAGATGATCGCGGGCCAGTTCGACGAGACCGTCGAGATCCTGGGCGCGCTCAAGGCCACCGGCGTCCGCTGCTACGCGCTCAGCAACATGGAACGGGAGACGTTCCCGCGCCGGCGGCGGCGCTTCGGCTTCCTGGAATGGTTCGACGGGCACGTGATCTCGGGCATCGAGGGCGTTGCCAAGCCGGACCGCAAGATCTTCCAGATCCTGCTGGAACGGCACCGGCTGGACCCCGGCGCCGCCGTGTTCATCGACGATTCGCCCCCGAACGTGGCGGCCGCCAGCGAGCTTGGCCTGACCGCGCTGCGGTTCACGTCGGCCCGCCAGCTCCGGGCCGACCTGCAGGCCCTGGGCCTGCGGAGCTAGCGGGCGGCGCGGGCGGCTGAAGCGCCCGCGCCGCCCGTCACGTCAGCAGATCTTGTACGAGTGGCGCTCGCTGGAGTCGCTGTACGAGCACCGGGACTTCACGACGCCGCTGGCGTTCTTGACCGTCGCGCCGTCACCGGTGTTGTTCCAGATGTACCAGGAATGGCCCCAGTAACGATTCGCCTGGGTGTTGCTGCCCTTACCGGTGTGTATCTTTACCGAGCCGCCCGCCTTGAGCCGGTAGCTGCCGAACCGGTAGACGTGGTTGGCCCTGTCGCGCAGCGTCCATCCGGTCAGGGTGACCGCGTGCGACGTCCGGTTGTGCAGCTGCACCCATTCGGCGTTCAGGCTGCTGTTCGATCCGTGGTCCGAGCCTGGCGAGTTGTAATAGATCTCGTGGATCACCACCGGCGAGGTGGCGGCCTGCGCCGGCGCGGCCCCCAGCACCCCGGCCATTCCGGCAGCCATTACTGCGATGACAGCGAGTGCCCGCGTTGTTCTTGCTAGCAACCTTTCCCCCCGTTTGGCTGGCAATAATGGGCCGAGGCTATGCAATGAGGGGAAGCCGGGAACAGGGACCTTGGTCCTCTCCGGCTTCCTGGCCGGTGCCGTGGGGGACACTGGAGCGCATGACGCTTGAGGGAGAGTACGCACCGAGCCAGGCGGGCTGGGTCCGCGAGCAGGTCGAGCTGTACGAGAAGTCGGGCGGGACGGAGGGCACGACGCTGCGCGACAGCGGCCTGCCCGTGGTGGTCATCACGAACCGGGGCGTCCGCACGGCCAAGATCCGCAAGACGCCGGTGATGCGGGTCGAGCACGAGGGCCGCTACGCCGCCGTGGCGTCGCAGGGCGGCGCTCCGGCCAACCCGGGCTGGTACTACAACTTCCTGGCCCACCCGCTGGTGGAACTGCAGGACGGCCCGGACCGGCAGGCCATGCGGGCGCGCGAGGTCACCGGCGCTGAGCGTGCCGAGTGGTGGGAACGCGCCGTTGCCGCGTTCCCGCCGTACGCGGAGTACCAGCAGCGGACCACCCGGCAGATC
>JAIRTY010000294.1 GCA_031254715.1 Nocardiopsaceae bacterium
GCTGGGACCGGGAGTTCGAGCTGGCCGTCATGACCGGGCACGCGTTCCAGGTGCTCGTCACCGACGACGAGATCCGGGCCTCGCTGGCGGCGATCCGCTCGGCCCTCTCCGGGGCCGGCCGGTTCGCGTTCGAGACCCGCAACCCGCTGGCCCGGGCCTGGGAACGGTGGACCCCGGACAACGCGACCGAGGTCATCGACACCACCGGCGCCCCGGTGCGGATGGCGCACCTGGTGCGGGCCCCGGTGACCGGCGACGTCGTCTCCTTCACCACCACCTACACCAGCCCTGGCTGGGACCGGCCCGAGCTGAGCCACAGCACGCTGCGCTTCCTGGACCCCGGCCAGCTGCGGGAGTTCCTGACCGGCGCCGGGCTGGCCATCGAGGAGCAGTTCGGCGACTGGGACCGGCGGCCGTTCACCGAGGCCAGCCCCGAGCTCATCACGATTGCCCGGCGCGCCTGAGCGGCCCGCCGCCGTGTCCGCCCGGCCCGTCAGCACTCGTACTGGACGGCTGACCGCTGCGTGACGATCGGGGTGATGTGCTGGTCGACCATGGCCCGGTGCGCCGGGTGGTCCCGGTAGGCGACGTAGCCGCCGGCGTCATCGAAATCCGCCACCACGGCGAAATCACGGTTCGCCGGGTTGAGGCCGGCGTCCAGGCCCACCCGGTAATCCCGGATGACGTCGATCGTGCCCGGCAGCGTGCGCAACTCGGCGGCGATCGCCTGCTGCTGTTCCTCGGTCACGCCGTCGGCCCAGGTGAACAGCACTACATGGCGGAACATGAGTCTCCTTCGGGGCTGGGAACGCGCGTCTACGACCAGGCCAGCATCCGCACCGGGTCGGTGAGCATGTCGGCCACGTCCCGCAGCACCGCCGAGCCCAGGTCACCGTCCACGATCCGGTGGTCGAACGATAGCGACAACGTCGTCACCTTGCGTACAGCTAGCTGTCCCTCCACCACCCACGGTGCGTCCCTGACCTGCCCGAACGCCAGGATCGCCGCTTCCCCGGGGGTCAGGATGGGCGTCCCGCCGTCCACCCCGAACACGCCCACGTTGGTGATCGTGATCGTCCCTCCGGCCAGCGCGGCCGGAGCCGTCTTGCCCTCGCGGGCGGTGGTGGTGAGCTCGCCGAGCGCCCGGGCGAGTTCCGGCAGCGCCATCGCGTGCGCGTCCTTGACATTCGGAACGATCAGTCCCCGGCTGGTCGCGGCCGCGATGCCCAGGTTGACGTAGTGCTTGACGACGATCTCCTGGGCCGGCTCGTCCCAGGAGGAGTTGACCTGCGGGTGCCTGGCCACCGCCAGCAGCAGCGCCCGGGCGACCAGCAGCAGCGGAGAGACCCGCAGCCCGGCGAACTCGGGCAGGCCAGCGATCCGCTCGGTTGCCGCCATCGTCGCCGTCACATCCGCCTGCACGAACTCGGTCACGTGCGGCGCCGTGAACGCGCTGGCGGTCACCGCCGCCGCGGTGTGCTTGCGCACGCCACGAACCGGGATCCGTTCCTCTGTCTGACCCGTCGCGGCCGGGGCGGGCCGCACGGCCGGAACCGCGCCCGGGGCCGCCGCGCCGGCCGCGGCCTGCACGTCGTCCCGGGTGATCACCCCGCCCGGCCCGGAGCCCGTCACGTCCGCCAGATCCACCCCGAGGTCCTTGGCCAGCTTCCGCACCGGCGGCTTCGCCAGGACGGTGGGCGGCGCGCCCCGCCCGTTTCCGTCCGCAGCCTCCGCCCCGGGGGGACTTTCCTGCCGGGCACCGGCCCCCGCCCCGGATCCCCCCTCGCTCTTCCCCTTCCGGGGACGCCGCTTGGCCGGGCCCGTCTTCACGCCGTAGCCCACGAGGACGGATTGCCGCTCCGGTTCTTCCGGCGACGCCGGTGGCGAGTCGAGCGCCGTTCCAGGCGCCGAAACGCCGCCGTCGGCGCCGGCCTCAGCCGCGCTGGTCCCAGCGTCGGCCCCCGTGCCGGCCCCGGCCTTACCTGGGCCAGTCCCGCCGCCGGCCCCGGCAGCCACATCCACCTCGATGATCGGCGTTCCCACGTCGGCCGTCTGGCCCTCGTCGACGAGCAGCCCGGTGACCGTCCCGTCCCACGGGCAGGGCAGCTCGACCACCGCCTTGGCGGTCTCGATCTCCACGATCACCTGGTTGACCTTCACCCGATCACCCGGCTTGACATGCCAGGACAGGATGTCGGCCTCGGTCAGGCCCTCGCCGACGTCGGGCAGCCGGAACTGCTTCACATCACTCATGCTGCAGCCTCCGTCAGTACCCGAGGGACCGGTCGACGGTGTCCAGCACCCGGTCCAGGTCCGGCAGATAGTGCTCCTCCAGCCGGGACGGCGGGTACGGGGTGGAGAACCCGCCCGCCCGCAGCACCGGCGCCTCCAGCTGGTAGAAGCATTCCTCGGTCACGCGGGCCGCGATCTCCGCCCCGAGCCCGCCGGTGACCGGCGCCTCGTGGACGACCACGCACCGGCCGGTCCGCCGCACCGCGGCGGTGATGGACCCGATGTCGAGCGGGGACAGCGAGCGCAGGTCGATCACCTCCAGCGAGCGGCCCTCCTCCCGGGCGGCGGCCGCCGCCTCCGCACAGGTCTTCACCATCGGCCCCCACGCCAGCACCGTGACGTCGGTACCCGGCACCACCTGCCGCGCCGCCGTCAGCGGCGGGGCGGCCGCCAGCCCGCCGGCGATGTCCACCTCGGCCCGGTCCCAGTACCGCCGCTTCGGCTCGAAGAAGATCACCGGGTCGTCACTGCTCACTGCCTGCTGGATCATGGTGAACGCCTCCGGCGGGTCCGAGCACGCCACCACCCGCAGCCCGCCGGTGTGCGCGAACAGGGCTTCCGGCGACTCGCTGTGGTGCTCCACCGCGCCGATGCCGCCGCCGCACGGGATCCGGATCACCACCGGCAGGCTGAGCTTGCCGAGCGAGCGCAGCCGCATCTTCGCGAGCTGGCTGGTGATCTGGTCGAACGCGGGGAAGACGAACCCGTCGAACTGGATCTCGCAGACCGGCCGGAAGCCGCGCAGCGCCAGCCCGATCGCGGTGCCGACGATGCCGGACTCGGCCAGCGGGGTGTCCACCACCCGGGCCTCGCCGAAGTCCTTCTGCAGCCCGTCGGTGACCCGGAACACCCCGCCCAGCTTGCCCACGTCCTCGCCCATGATCAGGACCTTGGGGTCGTTCTCGAGTGCCTTGCGCAGGCCCTCGTTCAGCGCCTTCGACAGCGTCAGCCTGGTCATCGCGACGTCACCCCCGAGTCTTCGAAGGTCTCGAGGTAGGCGGCATACCGCTCCCGCTCGACCCGCAGCTGCTCGTTGGGCTCGGCGTAGACGTTGTCGAAGATCGCCAGCGGCCCGGGGTCGGGCATCGACCGGCAGGCCTCCCGGAGCCGGGCGCCGAGTTCATCGGCCTCGGCGTCGATCCCGGTGAAGAAGGACGGGTCCGCCAGCCCCCCGCGGACCAGGTAGGCCTTGACCCGCTCGACCGGATCCTTCAGCTTCCACGCCTCCAGCTCG
>JAIRTY010000331.1 GCA_031254715.1 Nocardiopsaceae bacterium
GCACATGTGCCCGGCGTTCTCGCTGCCGTACCCTGCCGCGAGTGACGGGCAGCCCGGCGAGGAGGTTCCTGGATAAGGCCAGGAGGCAGGAAGCCAGGAACCGCCCGCAGGGAAAGCCCCCGCGGGCGGTTTTCAGTTACATAGGGATGAGCCAGCGGATAGGCGGCCCGGCTCCAACCCGGGCGGAATGCGGGTTCGACTCCTGCCGTCCCTGCGAGCACCACCCTGCGGGGTGAACGTGCCTGATGGTTGACAATTCCACAGCGTGAGCACCGAGATGGTGAGCCGTGCCGGGACGGATCCACGTGAGCCCGGTCATCGCTTGCCGCGCCCGCCCTGGCCAATCCCGGGCGGGCGGATGGGGATGAGAAGCTGAGGTAGCGGGCGCGCCCTGCAAGCGCCGCCGACCCGGTTCGATTCCGGGCATCTCCACCAACGGGATGTAGCGTAAGGGTCAGCGCTCCTGGTTTGGGACCAGGCGGATGGGGTTCGAGTCCCTGCTTCCCGACTGTGGCTCTTTGGTGAAATCGGAATCACGGCCGGTTGAATCCCGGCAGGTCCCTGGTCAGTTCAGGGGGGAGCCACCAGTGCCTCACAAGCATTGTGGTGATGCGCCAGCCTTCCAAGCTGGTGAGCGCGGTTCAATTCCCCGGAGGGGCTCCAGGCGCCGCTAACTCAACCGGCTCCGGCCACCCGCACTTGATGCCGGGTCGTCTAATGGCAGGACACTGGACTCTGGATCCAGGAACGTAGGTTCGACCCCTGCCCCGGCAGCCATGCCCCTCGCGCCAGCGCGCACCTGCCCCTCGTAAGGGCGGGCCGCCCGGGTCGGCACCGGGGGGAGGCTCCAGGGTCCTCGTAGCCCAACGGCAGAGGCACCAGTCTGAGTTGCTGGCCAGTGTGCGTTCGAGTCGCACCGAGGACACTCGCCGCCGCGCACGGTTGCGGAGTCGCCCTTGTAAGGCGGCAGGCCCGGGTCGGCACCGGGCGGCGGCTCTGATGGCCGATAGGGGAATTGGCAGACCCGCCGGGCTTTGACCCCGGAGTTTTCCAGGTTCGAGCCCTGGGCGGCCAGCGACACCCAGCAGGCCCTTCGCTTCGGCGCGCACTCGTCCCCGGAGGGACGGGCCGCCCGGTTCGACTCCGGGGAAGGGCTCCATGCGGATGTAGCTCAATGGCAGAGCGCCGCCTTGCCGAGGCGGTGACCCGGGTCCGATTCCCGGTATCCGCTCTGATGGCGTCCTAGGCCAATTGGCAGAGCCACCAGGTCCAGACCCTGGGTATGTCTGGGTTCGAATCCCAGGGACGCTACGAGGGAGAGTGAACCAGGCAGGGTCCTGGGCCTCGCTGCTGACGAGGGCGCGGCCCAGGCCGTGGCGTTCGAGTCGTCCGCTCTCCGCCTGGAGATACTTGTGGGAAGTAAGGGGCAACGACTCAGCCGGTGAAGAGGCCGCTCTGATAAGGCGGTAGTAGCCAGGTTCAACACCTGGGTTGCCCACCACGCCGAGATAGCTCAGACGGCCAGAGCGCCCGACTCATGATCGGGAGGCCGGGGGTTCGATGCCCTCTCTCGGTACTGATGGCCGGTAGCTCAGTGGTGAGAGCGGCGGGCTTATATCCCGTGGCAGCCGCGAGTTCAAGTCCCGGCCGGCCTACGCCTCAGTCCCGGGCAATGCAGTCCCGGGGGGCGCACGAAAGGTCACGGCCCCGTTAGGTTAACGGCAGACCGCCGGGTTCTCAGCCCGGGAGCAGGAGTTCAACTCTCCTACGGGGTACGCAAGCCCCCATCGTCTATGGGTTAGGATCGGGGATTTTCACTCCCCGGGACGGAGTTCGAGTCTCCGTGGGGGTACTGCGGGGTGGTGTAAAGGGAACATGCCGGGCTCATAACCCGGGCGATACGGGTTCAAGTCCCGTCCCCGCCATTCTGGTGTCGCCCAACAGGCAGGGCCCGCGGCCGTTAACCGCGTGATCGGGGTTCGAATCCCTGCGCCAGAGCCGTGGTGACGTAGCACAACTGGTAGTGCGCCAGCCCGTCACGCTGGAAGGTGCGGGTTCAACTCCCGTCGTCATCGCCATGCCCGCATAGCTCAGCGGCAGAGCGCTTGCATGAGCAGGCAAGAGGCCCCAGGTCCGGCTCCTGGTGCGGGTACGAGGCGCCTATCGTCCAACGGACAGGGCACCGGTTTACGGAACCGGGAATGGGGGTTCGAGTCCTCCTGGGCGCGCTGAGGGTGAACCGAAGTGGCCGAGGGGCCAGGCTGTGACCCTGGCTGTAGCGGGTTCGAGTCCCGTCACCCTCCCCGGACTGTTAGCTCAGCGGCAGAGCGCTGCCCCCACACGGCAGGCGGCGGAGGTTCGAGTCCCCCACGGTCCACGGGTCGTTGGCAGAGCGGTAATGCAGCAGCCTGTAAAGCTGTGGCTTCGGCATCGGTGGTTCGATCCCATCACGGCCCACTCACGTCTCCATGGTCCAGGGGACAGGACGGCGGCCTCCGAAGCCGCAAGCGCAGGTTCGACTCCTGCTGGAGACACACGTGTCACGCGACTAGCTGGTGGTTGGGAGCAGCCTGCAAAGCTGCTGGCAGCCGGGTTCGATTCCCGGGCGTGACTCCACGGCCTGTAGTGCAGGGGACAGCACGGCTCTCCCCTCAAGAGCAGGCGGCGGTTCGAGTCCGTCCAGGCCGGCCGGGACTTAGCGCTCACGCTGCGAAAACGGCCCGCCGGAAATCGGCTGTCCCGGATGCCCCGGGCCCTACTCGGAGCCAGCCTTCCCGGTGCGATGGCAAGCCGTTACTTCGCCTTGATCACGAAACCAGGCCGATGGCCGCGCCCCATCTCGGGAAGGCATTGATAACTGAATACGGCGCACCTCCCGGTGCGCAGGCGCACGGATACTTCGCGGTTCGAGCCGCCTGCTCAGCCGGGCTCGGCCGGATTCTGGGGGCGCCGGTTGCGCGCGACCGCCCGCAGCAGCGGCCGGGCGGCGAACAGGGAGCCCGCGACCGCGCTACCGCAGATCCCGAGGTCGACCGAGATCCGGCCCTGGCGAGCCCAGTACACGTCCTTCAGGTCCAGCAGCAGCGCGAACTCGTCGACCACCAGCGCCAGCCCTGATCCGTAGCTGAGTGCCACCAGGGGGTGGCGGCGGTGCCGGTCATCTCCGCGGACCGCGATGGCCCCCACCCCGGCGAGCAGCCCGATGCCCCACAGGTAGTGGTGCACGTGCTCGCCGCCGAAGCTGAGGTTGCGGAACGGCCCCAGGCCGGCCCGGATGCTGTAGGTAACGCCGCGCACTGCCGCGAACGTGCCGGTGAACGCGAGCCAGCTCAGCAGCGCGCTCCGCCCGCCCGGGTCGAGATCCTCGTGGTACGCGGTGCGTACCGCCCGCCCCAGCGGCGGCACGGACTCAGTCACAACCGGCACCTTACCCAGCGGCGTGCCCCGCATCTCCATGATCGCGGTGAAACGGGCGGCTACGCACCCTCCCGATCCCACACGATCATGAAAAAGGGGCGGGATGCCGGGGGGCGCGGGGCCGGAGGGAGTGGCCGGCTTGCCGGTGGCTGAACGGCCGGTAGCTGAACGGGCGGTAGCTGAACGGGCTGAGGGTGGGGTGCGCCACAGCCGGTTCGGGGGTCCCGGTGGTTGGATCGCTGGGTGACGCTCGGCGAGGCGGCAGCGCTGCTGGCGGCAGGCGTGGCAGCGGGCATCACCAGCACGGTCGCCAGCCTGGCCTCGCTGGTCTCCTACCCGGTGCTGCTGGCGCTGGGCCTGCCCCCGCTCAGCGCGAACGTCACCAACACGGTGTCGCTGCTGTTCACGGGCGCGGGCGCGGCGGCCGGCTCCCGCCCGGAACTGGCCGGGCAGGGCCGCCTCGCCCTCCGGCTCGGAGCGGTCACGGCAGCGGGCGGCGCCGCCGGGGCGGCCCTGCTGCTCGGGACACCCGCCAGCGCATTCGAACGGGCGGCCCCGGTGCTGATCGGGCTTGCCTCGGCGGTGCTGCTGCTGCAACCGCAACGGCGCCTGCTCTCTCACCGCCAGGCGCACGGCCGGAGCCCGCTGCTGCTGGTGGTGCTGTTCGCGGTCGCCATCTACGTGGGGTACTTCGGGGCGGCGGGCGGCATCCTGCTGCTCGCGGTGCTCGTCCATCTGATCGACCAGTCGATCGTCCGCAACAACGCCCTGAAGAACGTCATCAACGGGTTCGCGAACGGCGTGGCCGCGATCGCGTTCGCGGTGGCCGGGCCCGTGGAGTGGGCGGCCGTCCCGCCGCTGGCGGCCGGCTTCCTCATCGGCGGCTGGTGCGGGCCTGCGCTGGTCCGGCGGCTGCCGGGGGACACGCTCCGGGTCATCGTGGGGGTCGCCGGGCTGGGCGTCGCCGGCTGGCTGGCCTGGCAGACCTACCGCTGACGGGCGCGGCCGGGTTCCAGGGCTCACCCGTAGCCCAGGCTCGCCCCGTACCACCGGGACTCTCAGCCAGGCACCAGCCAGAGCACCGCCAGCGGCGGCACGGTGACCACGGCCGAGGCCGGCCTGCCGTGGCACGGCTCCGGCACGGCCTCCACCTGCCCGAGATTGCCGACCCCGCTCCCGCCGTAGTCGTACGCGTCGGTGTTGATGAGTTCCCGCCACGGCCCGGCCTGCGGCAGCCCCAGCCGGTAATTGGTGTGCGGCTCGCCGGAGAAGTTGGCGATGCACGCGAGGACGTTGGCCGACGGCTCCTGCGCCGCGGGCCCGGCCGGGTCGCCGTCGCCGCTGAACCGCAGGAACGAGATCACGTTGCCGGCGGCGTCGTTGGCGTCGATCCAGCCGAAGCCCGCCGGGGAGGAATCGAGCCGCCACAGCGCAGGCGCATCCCGGTAGGCCCGGTTCAGGTCGGTCACCAGCCGCTGGACGCCCGAGTGATGCTCGTCCCCGAGCACCCACCAGTCCGGCCCCCGGTCGTGCGACCACTCGCCGGGCTGGCCGAACTCCGCCCCCATGAACAGCAGTTGCTTGCCCGGGTGCGCCCACATGTAGGCGAGCAGGGACCGCAGCCCGGCGAACCGGCGCCAGTCGTCGCCGGGCATCTTGCCCAGCAGCGAGCCCTTGCCATGGACCACTTCGTCGTGCGACAGCGGCAGCACGAAGTTCTCGCTGAAGGCATACATCAGCGAGAACGTGATCTCGTTGTGGTGGTAGTGCCGGAACACCGCGTCGTGCGCCAGATAGTTCAGCGTGTCGTGCATCCAGCCCAGGTTCCACTTGAAGCCAAACCCGAGCCCTCCCACGTGCACCGGCTGGGTCACGCCCGGCCAGGCGGTGGATTCCTCCGCGACCATCATGATCCCGGGGACCTTCCGGTAGCAGGTGGCGTTCACCTCGCGCAGGAACGAGACCGCGTCGGTGTTCTCGCGGCCGCCCTCGGCGTTCGGCGTCCACTCGCCCGGCTGGCGCGAGTAGTCCAGGTACAGCATGGAGGCCACGGCGTCCACCCGGAGCCCGTCGGCGTGGAACTCCTGCAGCCAGAACAGCGCGTTGGCGACCAGGAAGTTGCGGACCTCCGGGCGGCCGTAGTCGAAGATGAGGGTGCCCCAGTCCGGATGCTCGCCTCGGCGGGGGTCGGCGTGCTCGTACAACGGGGTGCCGTCGAAACGCGCCAGCGCCCACTCATCCCGCGGGAAGTGGGCGGGCACCCAGTCGAGGATGACCCCGATCCCGGCCTGGTGCAGCCGGTCGACCAGGTACCGGAAGTCGTCCGGGGTGCCCAGCCGGGAGGTGGGCGCGAAGTACGAGGTGACCTGGTATCCCCAGGACCCGGCGAACGGGTGCTCGGCGACCGGCATCAACTCCACGTGGGTGAAGCCCAGCTCGGTCACGTAGCTGGTGAGGTCGTCGGCGAGCTGCCGGTAACTGCGGCCTGGCCGCCACGAGCCGAGGTGCACCTCGTACACGCTGACCGGCTCGCTCACCTGGCGGCCCGGGGCGCGGGCGGCCAGCCAGTCATCGTCGCCCCACTGGTAGTCCGAGGTGTACACCACGGACGCGGTCGCCGGCGGGGTCTCGGCGCGGGCCGCCATCGGGTCGGCCTTCTCCCGCCACTGCCCGTCCGGCCCCAGGATCAGGTACTTGTACCGGGTGCCGTCACCGGCTCCCGGCACGAACAGCTCCCACACGCCCGCCCCGCCGAGCGAGCGCATCGGGTGGCCGCTGCCGTCCCAGTGGTTGAAATCGCCGGCCACCCGCACCCCGCGGGCGTTCGGCGCCCAGACCGCGAACGAGGTCCCGGTGACGTTGCGCATCCGCCGCACATGCGCGCCGAGCACCTGCCAGAGCTCCTCGTGCCGGCCCTCGCCGATCAGGTGCAGATCGACCTCGCCCAGTGTGGGCAGGTGCCGGTAGGGGTCGTCGGCGGTGACCTCCGGCGATCCGTTGCCGTCCGCCGGGTAGGTGACGGCCAGCCGGTAGTCAGGCGCGGTTCCGGCCGGCAGCAGGGCCTCGAACACCCCGCCGTGGACGTGCTGAGCCGGGATCCGGCGGTCATCGGGGAGCACCACCGTCACGGTCCGGGCGAGCGGCCGGAGGGCGCGGACCGCCAGCCCGCCCGGCGTCTCGTGGGCGCCGAGCACGGAGTGCGGGTCGTGGTGGGCCCCGCCGGCGATCCGGTCGATCTCGTCCCGGTTCAGTGCGGTTGGCGCCGGAGCAGTGTTAGCCCGGGGGGCCACGGCGGCGTCCCGGGGGATACCCCCGGACCCCGATGGCCGGGCGCCCCCAGCGGGGGAGCCGCCGGGGCGGCCTGGCTGATCAGGCATCGTCAAGTGACTCCAGGGGGATCGATAGCCAGGATGGCCGGTTCCTGGCCTCGTACATCACCTCGTACACGGCCTTGTCCAGGGTCAGCGCGCGCAGCAGGGTGGCGTGGCCGGCCGGGTCGGGCCCGCCGGCCTCGGCATACCCGGCGCAGAAGGCGGCCTGGTTGCGGTGCGCCCAGTCGCGGGCGGCATCCCGCAGCCGGGGCGCCGGGTCGGCGCTGAGCAGCTGCTGCCAGGCCGCGTATTCGAAGGAGCGCAGCATGCCGGCCACGTCCTTGAGCACGGGGTGGCGCCCCAGCCGCTCGGCCAGCGGCCGGGCGGGCTCGCCCTCGAAATCGATGATCACCCAGCCGTGGTCGGTGCGCATCACCTGGCCGAGGTGGTAGTCGCCGTGCACCCGCTGCACGGTCAGCGGGGCGTCCAGCTTGGCCAGGTCGGAGAATGCCGCGGCCAGCAGGCCGGCCCGGGGGGCCAGCTCAGGCACGTTTGCGACGGCCTCGTCCAGCCGGGCCCGCATCTGGCCGGCCAGGTCCGCGGCGGCTGAGGCCGGCAGTTCCTCGGTCCCGAATGCCTCGGCCAGGGTGCGGTGCACCTCAGCGGTGGCGCCGCCGAGCCGATGCGCCTCGCCGGCGAAGTCGCCGCCGGCGCTGGCGGCGCTGGCCGCCTCGCCAGCGAAATAGTCGCGCACGCTGGTCGCGGCCATTGACCAGCCGTCGGTCGCGGTCCGCAGGTAGGCGGAAAGGATGGCGAGCACGGTGGGGGTGCCGGTCACCGGCATCTCGATCCACCCGAGCGGCCCGGCGATGTGCCGCGAGCCGAGCCGGGCCAGCGCCCTGGTGACCTCCAGGTCGGGGTTGGGACCCGGGGTGAGCTTGCGGAACACCTTGAGGATGCTGGCCTCGCCGAACACCAGGCTGGTGTTGCTCTGCTCGCCGGTGAGCGCGAGGCTGTCGAGGTCCGTCTCGATCTGCGCGCCGCTCTGGCGGGCGAACCGGAGCGGCCCGGCCGAGCCGCCGGCCGCGATCCCGGCCAGCAGCAACCGGGTGAGGTCGTGGTCGTGCAGCGCGTCGTAGGCGGTCAGCCCCCCGCCGGCGGGCCCGATGACCGCATGCTCCAGCCGCTCGGGGAGGTCGGAACGCAGCCCCACCAGCACCTGGTAGGCCGCGGCGCTCGCGCCCTGCGAGACCGAGACGATCAGGTGCCGGAGGGCGGGGTCGCCGTCGGCGATGGCCGTGTCGGCGGTTACCGTGAGGTCACCGATGCCGACCCCCTTGCCGGCGAACC
Source organism: Nocardiopsaceae bacterium (assembly GCA_031254715.1). GTDB lineage: Bacteria > Actinomycetota > Actinomycetes > Streptosporangiales > Streptosporangiaceae > JAIRTY01. Next base: position 8,079 of record JAIRTY010000331.1, read on the forward strand.
ACCGCTGGGCGGGCAGCCAGGCGGCCAGGGTTTCCTCGAATGTCATGAGTGCGGTATTACCCCATTTCGCCGTGATCACCGGGAAGCGGCAGCGTTCCGCGGCGTGGCGCTTCGCCGCGCCGGAGGCGCGCCAGCGGGCACAGCGTCACCTTCATCGGTCAATGGCCTCCCAGGTCCTCCCGGGGCGGCGGGAGCTGAAACCAGTAGAACCCGTGGCCGGGCAGCGTGAGCAGGTAGCTCAGCTCGCCGATGGGAGGGAACGTCACCCCGCCCATGCACTCGATCGGGGTGACCCCCATGAACCGGCGCAGGTCCAGCTCCACCGGCTGCGGGAACCGGGACAGGTTGTTCACGCACAGGATGCGGTCCCCGGCGACGGCCCCGTCCGGCGGGGGATCCTCGTACTCCCGGACGAACGCCAGCACGCTGGGGTTGGACGACGACAGCTCCGCGTATCCGCCGAGGCCGAACACCGGGTGCCGCTGGCGGATCTCGATCATGCGCCGGGTCCAGTGCAGCAGTGAGTCGGAGTTACGGAGCTGGGCTTCCACGTTGAGGGCCTGGAACCCGTAGGTGGGGTCCATGTTGACCTGGGTGTAGAGCTGCTGCGGGTCGGCGGCGGAGAAGCCAGCGTTGCGGTCCGGGGTCCACTGCATGGGGGTGCGGACCCCGTCCCGGTCGCCGAGCCAGATGTTGTCGCCCATCCCGATCTCGTCGCCGTAGTAGAGCACCGGTGACCCGGGCAGCGACAGCAGCAGCGCGGTGAACAGCTCGAGCTGGTTGCGGTCGTTGTCCAGCAGCGGGGCGAGCCGGCGCCGGATGCCGATGTTCGCCTTCATGCGCGGGTCTTTCGCGTACTCGGTGTACATGTAGTCCCGCTCGTCGTCGGCGACCATTTCCAGCGTCAGCTCGTCGTGGTTGCGCAGGAATATGCCCCACTGGCACCGCTCAGGGATGGGCGGCGTCTGCGCCAGGATCTCAGAAACGGGGTACCGCTGCTCGCGCCGCACCGCCATGAAAATCCGGGGCATCAGCGGGAAATGGAACGCCATATGACATTCATCGCCCCCGGTGGCCGGGTCGCCGAAGTACTCCACCACGTCCGCGGGCCACTGGTTGGCCTCGGCCAGCAGCACCCGGTCGGGGTAGAGCCGGTCCACCTCCGCCCTGATCCGCTTCAGGTATTCGTGGGTCTCCTTGAGATTCTCGCAGTTCGTCCCTTCCCGTTCATACAGATAGGGAACGGCATCCAGCCGGAAACCGTCGATACCGAGGTCTAGCCAGAACCGCAGGACTTCCAGCATTGCCTCCTGGACGTCCGGATTCTCATAGTTGAGGTCCGGCTGATGGGAAAAGAACCGGTGCCAGTAGTACTGGCCGCGCACCGGGTCATAGGTCCAGTTGGACTGCTCGGTGTCCACGAAGATGATCCGCGCGTCCTGGTACTTCTCGTCGGTCTCTGACCACACGTAGAAGTCCCCGTAGGGCCCGTCCGGGTCGGTCCGGGAGGCCTGGAACCACGGATGCTGGTCGCTGGTGTGGTTCATCACCAGGTCGGCGACCACCCGCATGCCGCGCGAGTGGGCACCGTCCACCAGCTCCACGAAGTCCCCGATCACCCCGAACTCCGGCAGCACGGTCATGAAGTCCGAGATGTCATAGCCGCCGTCCCGCAGCGGGGAGGCGTAGATGGGCAGCAGCCAGATGCAGTCGATGCCAAGCCACTGCAGGTAGTCGAGGCGCTCGGTGAGACCGCGCAGGTCTCCTATGCCGTCGCCGTTCGTGTCGTGGAATCCGCGGACGAGCACCTCGTAGAAGACCGCGCGCTTGTACCACTCAGGGTCGCGCGGCTTCTCGAAGCTGAACGAGTCGGGGATGGGCTCGGCCGGCTGGGCCGCGAACCCGAGCGGGCGCGCGGTTTTGGGCAGTGTGGGCTGGCCCGGGAACTGGTCAGGCACTGGTGTCTCCTGCGGCGTGCTGTGCTACTTCCTGTCACGCGGGCGGGCGCCGGGTGACGGTGAAGATGTGGGCGGGTACCACCGCTGGGTCCAGCCGCACATAGTTCGCCTGTCCCCACTGGTAGGACTCGCCCGATAGGTCGTCACTGACAACGAACTGCTCTGCTGGGTCCATACCCAGCGCTGGCATGTCAAGCCAGACGGTCGCCTCACGAGGATTACGGGAGTCAAGGTTGAGCACGACCAGGACGGTGTCGTCGCCGCCCTGGCTGCGCTTGGAGAAGCAGATGAGGTCCGGCTGGTCAACGTGATGAAAGCGTAGATTACGCAGCCAGTGCAGTGCTGGGTGGGATTTTCTGATCATATTGAGCTTTGTGATAAATGAGGTCACCCCGTGCAGCCCGTACCCGGCCGCCCAGTCCCGCGGCCGGTAGGCGTACTTCTCGGAATCGAGGTATTCCTCGCTGCCGGGGCGCAGCGGGACGTTCTCGCACAGCTCATACCCGGAGTAGATGCCCCAGGACGGGGCGAGCAGGGCGGCCAGCGCGGCCCGGACCCGGAACGCCGGCGGCCCCGCGTGCTGGAGGTACCCGGACAGGATGTCGGGCGTGTTGGCGAAGAAGTTCGGCCGCATGTAGGCGGCCGCGGGCCCGGCCAGCTCGCGCAGGTACGCGGTGATCTCGTCGGCGGTGTTGCGCCACGTGAAGTACGTGTAGGACTGGTGGAACCCGATCCGGGCCAGGCCATGCATCATGGCGGGCCGGGTGAAGGCCTCGGCCAGGAAGATCACGTCCGGGTCGGTGCGGGCGATCTCGGCCAGCATCCGCTCCCAGAACGGCAGCGGCTTGGTGTGGGGGTTGTCGACCCGGAAGATCCTCACCCCGTGGCTCATCCACAGCCGGACGATCCTGAGCACCTCGGCATAGATCCCCTCCGGGTCGCGGTCGAAGTTGAGGGGGTAGATGTCCTGGTACTTCTTGGGCGGGTTC
>JAIRTY010000637.1 GCA_031254715.1 Nocardiopsaceae bacterium
CCCGCGGTCGCCGACGGAGGCGGACATAGAGGTGCCGGTCACCGACATGCTGACGCTGGCGCTGCGCGGCCGGGCCCTCACCGCCGCCGACCGCCGGGTGCTGAGCGCCTTCGCCGCCTACGCCGCGGTCGCGCTGGACCAGCAGCGGCTGTCAGCGGAGGCGGAGGCGGCCCGGCCGCTCGCCGAGGCCGACCGCATGCGCACGGCGCTGCTGGCGGCGGTCAGCCACGACCTGCGCACCCCGCTGGCGTCGGCCAAGGCCGCCGTCACCAGCCTCCGCTCGCCCGACGTCCGGTGGGCCGAGGAGGACCGCGACGAGCTCCTGGCCACCGCGGATGAATCCCTGGACCGGCTCGCGCACCTGGTGGACAACCTGCTGGACATGAGCCGGCTGCAGGCCGGTGCGCTCTCGATGTTCCCGCGCCCGGCCGGCCTGGACGAGATCGTGGCCATCGCGCTTGACGACGTCGGCCCACCCGCCGGCGACATCGCTGTGGAAATCCCCGGCTCGCTGCCGGAGGTGCTGGCCGACCCGGGCATCCTGGAACGGGTCATCGTGAACCTGACGGGGAACGCGCTCCGCTACTCCCCGCCGGGGCAGCCGCCGCTGCTGACCGCCAGCGCGCTGGGCGACCGGATGGAACTGCGGGTGGCCGACCGGGGGCCCGGTATCCCGGCAGCCGACCGGGACCGCATGTTCGTCCCCTTCCAGCGGCTGGGAGACACCGACAACACCACCGGCGTGGGACTTGGCCTGGCCCTGTCGCGCGGGCTGACCGAGGCCATGGACGGCACCCTGGATGCGGCGGAAACCCCCGGCGGGGGACTCACGATGGTGCTGACCCTGCCCGCGGTCGCGGCGCCGGGGCCCGGCGAGCCGGGCCAGCGGGAGCGCGACGGCGCCGGCGAGGCGGACCTGGCAGACTTGGCCAGGGGCGGCTCTCGCGATCTTGGCCAGGCTGCAGACCTGCGGGAAACGCCCTAGGTGCCTAGTCAGGCAGGCAAGAGATCGGCAGGCCATGGCCTCATGACCCGGGTACTGGTGATCGACGACGAGCCGCAGATCCTCCGTGCGCTCCGGATCAACCTGCGGGTGCGCCGCTACGACGTTGACCTGGCCGCCACCGGCGCCGAGGCGCTCATCGTGGCCGCCAGGCACCCGCCGGACCTGGTGATCCTCGACCTCGGCCTGCCGGACCTGGCCGGGGTGGAGGTCATCCAGGGGCTGCGGGGGTGGACCAGCGCGCCGATCATCGTCCTTTCCGGCCGGGCCGACAGCACCGACAAGGTGGCGGCGCTGGACGCGGGCGCCGACGACTACGTCACCAAGCCGTTCAACATGGATGAGCTGCTGGCGCGGATGCGCGCGGCCGCCAGGAGAATCAGTCCCGATGGCGAGCTGCCTCAGGTCAGGCTCGGCGACCTGGTGGTGGACCTGGCCGCGAAGCGGGTTACACGGCCGGCCGGGGCGGCGGGCGCTCCCGCCGGGGACATCCGGCTCACGCCCACCGAGTGGCACCTGCTGGAGGTGTTGCTGCGCAACCCGGGGAAGCTGCTGAGCCAGCGGCAGCTGCTGGCCGAAGTGTGGGGCCCCGGGTACGGGGACGCGACCGGGAACCTGCGCCTCTACATGGCGCAGCTACGGCGCAAACTGGAGTCCGATCCAGCCCGGCCGCGGTGGCTGATCACCGAGCCTGGCATGGGCTACCGTTACCAGCCCGCGCCCGCCGCCAACCGCGCTACGGAATGACGACGAAGGCGATCAGGCCCAGCACGATGGCCACGCCGACCACGGTGAGAGCCAGCTTCGTGAAACGGCTGCGGGACGTCCGCATCTCCCAGGGCTGCAAAGTCTCGCTCTCGGCGGGCCGCTCCACGAACGCGCGAAACTGGGCGGTCGACCCGGACGGATCAGGCTCACGCTGGTCACGCATAGGTGCGACTGTAGCCGCCTAGCCGCGCCGGAACCCTTGATCCAGGAAATTCACCCGAAATCCCCGGGCGGCCTGGTGCCCAGGCTGCTAAGGCGGCCGTTCCCGTCAGCCGGCAGCCCGGGACAGACGACCCACAGCACCCGGGTGGGACCGTTCCTGCTGATGGCGCGGAAGCTGTGCGGGCTGTGGGGCGGGAACGTGAAGGCGTCACCGCCGGCCAGGGTCACCTCGTGCTCCTCGTGCTCCCCGTACGTAAGCAGTAGTTTCCCCGCGAGCACGAACACGAACTCCACGTCTGCCGGCAGGGAGTAGGGCTCGCTGCCGCTCCCGCCCCCGGGCTCGATCTCGCTGAGGATCGCCTGGACGCGCCGTTCGCCATGAGGCGTGAGCGCGTACTCGGTGAGGCTCTCGCCGCCGAGGTTGACCGTGGGGTATGCGCCCCGCCGGACCAGGTTCCCCGCTGGTCCCTGAAACAGGGAGCCCAGGGAGATGCCCAGGGCCTCGCACAGACGGGCGAGCGAGGCCACGGATGCGCTGGCCTGCTCGCGTTCCAGCTTCGAGATGAACCCTTTCGTCAGGCCACTGCGCTCCGCCACCTCCGCCACGGTCAGGCGGCGGGCCAGCCGGCTCGCGCGAAGATGCTCCCCGATGCGCATGAAACAACTGTATCATCATATGAAACTATGTTGTTTAATAGGAAACTATAAGGTTACGGATGGCGAGGAGCCGCTGCCGGGATGAGAGTGGAGATCGATGGGCGCGCCGCTGCGGCCGACGAACTACGGTTCCCGGCGCTGGTCAACTACGGGCACTTCACGTCGATGCAGGTCCGGCAGCGGGCGGTGCGCGGCCTGGGCCTGCACCTGCGGCGGCTGGAGGCGGCCACCAGGGAACTGTTCGGCACCGGCCTGGACGAAGACCGGGTCCGCCACTGCATCCGGCACGCGCTGACCGAGGGGGTCAGTGACGCGACGGTCCGGGTGACCGTCTTCCGGGCCGATCCTGGCCGCGGGCCGTCGGTGCTGGTCTCGGTGCGCGCTCCGGTCACGGCGGCGGACCTGCCCCAGCGGCTGGAGCCCGTCGTTTACCAGCGGCCGCTGGCCCACCTCAAGCACACCGGGACATTCGCGCAGATTCACTACGGCGTGCTCGCGGAGCGCAACGGGTTCGACGATGCGCTCCTCACCAGCGACGACGGGACCGTGCTGGAAACCACGACCGCCAATATCGGCTGTTGCCAGGAGCAGGCGATCATCTGGCCCGACGCGCCCGCGCTGCACGGGATCACCAGGCAGCTACTCGAACGCTCCCTGCCCGGCGCGGGCCTGGCGACACGGCGCGGCGCCGTCCGGCTGGGTGACCTGACCTCATTCCGCGCGGTCTTCCTGGCCAACTCGCTGGGGATCGTACCGGTCGGGCAAGTGGGTGAGCACATCCTTCCGGCAGACCCGCAGCTCATGCGGACCCTGGCCGACAGCTACCAGAGCATTCCGTGGGATCCGGTCTGACCGCTTCGCGGCTGATCACGCCGCTGGAAGCACGTCGCCGGGCAGGGCCTACCCGAAATCCCCTGGCGGGAGGATGTCGGGCCGGCTGACCAGCCGGGAGAGCACGATCACGCTGCGGGTCCTGACCACGAACGGCTCCGCCCCGATCCGCTCCACCACCTGTTCGAAGTGCCGCACGTCGGCGGCCCGGACGTGCAGCAGCGCGTCGGCCTCGCCGGTGATCGTGGCGGCGCCCGTCACTTCCGGGTACTTGCTGACCGCCGCCGCAATGTCCGAGGGCGAGGTGCGGCCGCGGCAGAACAGTTCCACGTACGCCTCGGTGGTCCACCCAAGCGCGGAGGGGTCCACCGTGGCGGAGAACCCGGTGATGGCGCCGGTGGCGAGGAGCCGGTCGACCCGGCGCTTGACCGCGGGTGCCGACAGCCCGACCTGGGTTCCGATCTCCGCATACGTTGCGCGGGCGTTGCCGACCAGTGCGCCCACGATCCGCTTGTCAAGGTCATCCACCGGCACGGACCCAATCCTGCCAGGAGCTGGTCCCCTGTCCCGCAGCCGTTATCGTCAGCCGCGCTGGGCTACGTCCCTTCGTAAGGGGAGCCAGGGGCAGGCTTGACGGCGGCCAGGTTGCTACGGGCCGGATGCTTCCGGCCCGCGGGCCCGGCGTCGAAGGCCTTGAACAGGTTCTGGGTGGCGCGGTCGGCGAACCGCTTGGCGGCGCTGGTCAGCCCGTGCCCGCAGAGCGCGGGCCCGCGCATGGCGCAGGTCCAGCGCATGGTCCCGGCGGCGAACACGCCGGCGCCGCTGGGGACGGTGTAGTAGGCGGAGTCGGCGTAGGTGCTCACGCCGCCGCAGGTCAGCGGCGAGTGGGCGAGCACCTCGAGCGGCTTGGGGAACGGTACCGCCGGGTTCACCCGGTCATACTCGGGTCCTACCATGCCGGGGAAACGGGTCCCCTTCCGCACGCCGGTCCCGGCGAAGATCCAGTTCTTCGGGTCGTACACCACGTAGGGGGCGCTAACCGGGTTGCACTCGTAGAAGACGCCCGTGATCACGCTCTCTGGTCGCGGGTCGGGCGGGTCGCGCCAGTTCTGGGTGGTCGCGGCCTTGTCCTTGTGGTACATCGGGTCGATCGCGGCGTCCTTGTAGCAGATGATCACCCGGTCCGGGCCGAGCGGGGACGACGCGAACCTGATGTGCCGGTACATGGCGTTCGCCCCGAGGAAGGCCAGGTTGGTCCCGTGGTTGCGGACGTGCAGCAGGGCCTTGCGCATGGCGGCCGAGTAGTACTCGTCGTGCCCGAGCGAGAACACCGCCCGGGCCCCGTTCAGCAGCCCGGGATGAGCCTGGATGTCGGTGTCGGTCTCATAGGCGATGGGCAGCCGGTACATCCTCTCGGCAAGCGCGATCGGCGGCTGGTCGTAGACCAGGAACCGCTCCGCCCCGTCCTGGTCGTACGGCCGGTCGAAGCTCACCGCGTACGAACGGCTTGAGTACCCGGACGGGCCGTCATACAGGCTGTGACCACCCCACAGGTTGTAGGCCTCCCAGGTGGTCACCCCGAGCACCATCACCACCTTGCCGGCAGTGCTGGGGGAGCGCACGGTGATCGGCACATACCGCTCGGCCCCGCTGCGGGCGTCGAGCCGCAGCAGGTAAGCACCCTGCGGCCAGCCCTTGGTGGACACGGTCAGGCTCGGCCGCCACGGCGCGGTGACCATCCGTGTCTTCCTGGCGATGCGCGGCCCCGCCTGCACCCGCCCGGGCAGCCGCCCGGACCTCCAGACCAGCCGCGCCTTCCTGCCGCCGTACCAGCCCATCCGGAACGCCAGCACCCGGTAGGTCCGGGAGGTCGTCGACACGAACACCCGGAACGACTGGCCCGGCAGGACGCTGACGTGATCGGCATAGCCCTCGATCGCGTTCGGGGCGCCCTGGTCAGTGATGTGCCAGTCCCAGGTCCCTCGCTTGGCGTTCTCTGACGCCGGGAAGGGCAGCGCGGCCGCCCGCTGGGCGCCCCGCCCGCCATGGCCACCACCGCCGCTGGCCGCCGCAACGGCCCCGTGACCGCTGCAGCCAGCGGTCAGGGCCACGGCCACGGCCGCGGCGACCAGCAGGGACCTGACGTTCCGTGCAGGCACGCTGCCATCGTGTCACCGGCCACCGGGGCGGCCCGGCTCCCGGGCCTGCAGTTGGCGGGATGATGACGCGATTATGGAACTCCGCAGACCCCGGGCGCCCTGGTCACGGAGCGTCTACCGGGTGACCGCCAGGGTGCGCCGGAAGCTCTGGCCGGATCCGCCCGGCCGCGAGGAGGTGACGGTGGCCGCTCCGGAGCTGACCGCTTTGAAGAAGGCGCCGGTCTCGCCGACCCTGAGCATGAGCCGCCCGTTCGGCACCGGCTTCAGCGCCGGGGACGCGGTGCGGATGGGCGACCACCGGCGGGCCGGGGTGCCCTGCAGGTAGATGCCCACGGTCGCTCCCTTGGCGACGCAGACTACCTTGCCGTTGTCCTGCTTGCCGAAAGACAGCATGTGCCCGGCCGTGACGGCCGACGTCGCGGTGCAGTTACCGGAGCCGATCTGCCCGGTCGATGGCTGCGGGGAGCTCCCGCCACTGCCTGCATGCTGGCTCCCGCACGCCGCGGTTGCCAGCGCCAGGCTGGTGACCACCGCGGCAAGGCCGTGCCTGGCGAACCTTGATCGTGAGTCCCTGCCCATGATCACCTCCTTCCTCGCGGTTGCGGACCGGCGTCAGCGTGGCGAATTTTAGACGGGCCGCAGCCGGTCTTGGTTCCAGCTTGGTGACATTCCTGAACCTGTCATAGCTCTTTCTATCTACGGGCGATTTCGCCCGCCATAATGTGCTCATCCTGGTCAGCGCCGGGCATCCGCCTGAGACTGCTCACCCGTTGCGGGGGTCCGCCGAACGGTTCGGCGGGTGGCGCGTGTCAGGTTTCCGAAGGGGGAAGCAGATGAACATCCCTGGCCTTGGCATGCGCTGGGCCGGCCGCGGCACCATGGCCGCGTTCGCACTTTTATTGGCGGCCGCCGGAATGCAGACGGGCGCCACCGCTGCGGTGCGGAGCACCGCCGCCGCTGGCCCGAGTGACCCGTACTCGCCCACTTACCACCACCCCTATCGGCGCGGGGTGGTTCCCAGCCGGCCGGTGGCCGCGAAGATGCGAGGCTGGGCGGCCCAGCACCATGGCACGCCCCTCACCGGTGCCGCCCCGCGGGCAGCAGCCGCGAGCGGGCCGCACCTCACCTATGGCGGCGGCAACCCCAGCACCGGCGTCGGGGTCACCACCGGCCCGCCCAAGGTCTACCTGGTCTTCTACGGCTCCCAGTGGGGTGCCGACAGCACCAACGGCAACGGCGACCTGACATTCCCGAACGACCCGGCCGGCGAGGCGCCCTACCTGCAGGAGTTCTTCAAGGGCGTGGGCACGGGCGGCGAGCGCTGGTCCGGGGTCATGACCCAGTACTGCGATGGGGTGAGCAAGGGCGCCAGCTCCTGCCCGTCGGGCTCGGCGTTTGCTGGCTACCCGACAGGCGGCGCGCTGGCCGGCGTGTGGGCGGATGGAAGCATCGCGTCCCCGTACCGGGCCAGCGGCTTCGACCTCGCCAGTGAGGCCGATCAGGCCGCTCAGCACTTCGGCAACACCGACGCTGCTGCCAACCGGGACGCTCAGTACATCATCGTGTCGCCGCCAGGCACCGACCCCGATTCCTGGCTGGAGCAGGGGTTCTGCGCCTGGCACGACTGGAACGGCGACGCCTCGCTGGAAGGAGGGCCCGCACCCTCGTCCGCCGGTGACATCGCCTTCACCAACCTGCCTTACCAGCCGGACGCCGGGATCGGCTGCGGCCAGGACTTCGTCAACACCGGCAGCAAGGGCGCGCTGGACGGGGTCTCTATCGTGGCCGGCCACGAGTACGCCGAGACCATCACCGACCAGGAGCCTGGCACCGTCAACGGCACTACGCCGGTGCTGCCCTACGGCTGGTTCGATGCCAACTTCTTCCTTGAGAACGCTGACATCTGCGCCTGGCTGCCACCCGGCGCCGACGGCGGCTCGATGGACCTGGCGACCGCGACCGGCACCTTCGCCGTGCAGACCACCTGGGCCAACGACGCCGGCGTGGAGACGCCCAGCGGGTGCGAGGCCGGGCACAAGCTCGACGGGGTGACCCCGGCCAACACGGTGACCGTCAGCCTCACGTCCAGCCGGAAC
>JAIRTY010000660.1 GCA_031254715.1 Nocardiopsaceae bacterium
GTCCGCGGTGACCGTCACCACCTTCGTGGTCATGATCTCCTTGACTTTCACCGGAGTCCCTCAGCGGTCACGGCCGGATCTCGCTCAGCTCAGGAGCCGGAAGCCACCGGGCCGGGTATGCCTCGGGGCCGCTGCCCGCGATGCTCGCCATCGGTACCTCCCCTTGCCGCAGCCGCGGCACGCAGTCGCGGCCGTCGGCCATCGGCATACCCCGAGCCCGCGCCGCGGCGGCAGCCTGCCTGCTTCCAGCGGGCTCTTGCCAGCCGGTGGGCCCGCGGCCCGCCGGGCCGGATGCGGGCACTGGCCGCGGGAAAGGCCGTCCTGACCGGGCAGGGCCGTCGCCGCGATCCTCAGCCTGCTGGCCGCTGCCCCTCCTCGTCAAGGGCCAGTGAGCGCCACGCCCGCGTACCTGCAGCGATGATCACCGGCAAGTACCACCTGCAGGCTTTGTTTTAACAATCTATACTGCAAATAATGATCCCGGAGGGCGCAGGCGTCGGCCACGCCAGCCGGAGGCGGGCGATAACACTGGGGAGGTTTCCTGGCAGGAGGCTCCTCCTGCGGGGCAGGCAATGGACAATCAGGCGGAATACATCGAACTGCAGCGCGAACTCGGGGACCTGCTGCGCCTCGCCGTCGTCTGTGACCATGTCCGCTGGGTGGTGCTCACCAGCCAGGACGCAGCCGAACTTGGCGACTGGCTGCGCGAAGCCGCCGTGCAGTGCCGGGAGTGGGCCGACCGGGTGGCGAGGTACCTGGCGGCAGCGGGCGTCGCGCCCGACGGCCGGGTGCGCTCGCTGGCGAAGGGCATTCCGTGGAGCTGGGTTCCGCCTGGCTGGCTCAGCCCGGGCCGGGCGCATCGGCTTGTCGCCGACCGGCTGGCCACCGGCTGCGAATGGGCCCGGTACCGGCGGATGCAGGCCACCAGCCCAGGGGCCGGGCAGCTGCTCGATGGCGTGTGCGCCGCGCTGGAAGCGCGTATCGCAAGCCTCCCGGGTGAGCGCCCCGCCGCCAAGGCGGCCATTTAACCTAGGCTCGTGCATCACAACCTGAAGGAGGAGAAGATCCTCCACCCGCGGGCCGACGCCGCGCTGCCAGCGGCAGCGGCCGGCCGGCTGCGGGCATTTCTCGATTCCGGGCGCCTCCCCGAGGGGTGGGTGTGCCTGCGAGCCCGCCCTGTTGCGAAGGACCGCTAGTGACCTCGCGGACCGCCGCATCGCCGGCTGGTGAGGACGATGCGTTACCGGCTTGAGGTCCGGCTGACCGCGGCTGACATCGGGACGCGGGTCGTGGTGCGCTGGCGCCGCCCGGCTGCCGGCGGCCGCGAGGAGGTCGCCGATGTGCTGGGGATCCTGGCCGCGGCCGATGACGCCTCGTTCACCGTGCGCAGGGCCTCCGGCGAGATCGTTGTCATCCCGCGGGAGCGGGCGCTGGCCGGCAAGCCAGTCCCGCCCCCGCCGCGCCGCCGGGCCCGGCGGACCCATGACACCGAGCGGCCGGGTGGTGAGGAGCAGGGCAACGGCTGACCCGCCCGAGCCGGCGCTTGACTGCCAGCGCACCGATTTATTACAATAGTTGTTGTTTAAATCAATGCGTTGAGGGGGGCTGCGCAGGTGACCGACACCCAGTTGCTCAGCAGGCCGGCATCGAAGGCAGCGGACGGGGTGCCCCGGCCTGCGCCGGGACTGACCGATGAGCATGAGCAGTTGCTGCGCCAGGTGGCGGTCCGGGCCGAGGCGCTGCTGGCGGTTGCCACCGCGGGCCACTGGCCAGCCCGCGAGCTGGCGGCACTGCTCGGCTACCTGCGCGCCGAGATTCTCCGGCAGGCGGCAGACGAGGAGACGCTGCTGTTTCCCGCCTCCGGACCGCATCCCGGGCTCACCCGGCTGGCGCGCGATCACGTCCGGCTGCGGGCGGGGATCGAGGCGCTCGAACACGCGGCCCGCGACCCCGCGGGATCGCTGGCCGTGCTGGCGACCACGACCCAGGATCTTCTCTGTCAGCTCGAACGTCACCTGGCCGCCGAGGAGGCCGTCCTGGCCGGTGCGGGCGGCACCGGCAGTACCCCTGCGACCACGGATCTTGGCGCGCGCCCGCACGAGTGGTACCCGCTCACGGAGGGGCCGGTCATCGACCTGGACGCGCTTCCGCCGGGTCAGGACGTGGACGCCGCCGTCGAACGGCTGCGGCGGCTTCGCCGCGGCGAGCGCGCGGAGCTCCGGGGCAGCGCCGACCTGTCTCCGGTATGGCTGCAGATCAGCCGATTCGCACCCGGCCGCTACAGCTTTGCCTGCCTGGAGGATGGCCCTGGCCGCTGGCGGGTGCAGGTCACCCGCCGTGACAGGGCGTGACCATGCGGAACGGGGCCGCGTCACCCGGGCGCGGCATCACCGGCGCGGACCACGGCTTCCGGCAGCGCTCTAACGGGGAGGCAGTCATGGCAATCGCGGTCAGGACCGCGGAAACCACCTGGGAAGGCTCGCTGGCCACCGGTAACGGGACCATACGCCCGGCCTCCTGGGCGCTGGGCGAGCTCCCGGTGACCTGGGCATCGCGGACGGCAGATCCTGGCGGGAAGACCAGCCCGGAGGAGCTGGCAGCCGCCGCGCATTCGTCCTGCTTTGCGATGGCGCTGGCACTCCGCCTGGGCGAGCAGCAGGCCGTCGCCGACCGGCTGACGGTCACCGCGACCGTCACCCTGGCCGAGGAGGGCGGCATACCCACGATCGTCTCCTCCGGCCTGCAGGTTCGCGGGCGCGTGCCGGGCCTGGCCGCTGCCGGTTTCCAGCGGGCCGTCGACGAGGCGGCCACCCTCTGCCCGGAGTCGCGGCTGTTCGCCGGCGCCGAGATCAGCGTGACCGCTGTGCTCGACCCCGCCCTCTGATCCCTCGGGGCGGCCGGGAAGGCCGCGCTTAGGATGGAGCACCGTGAGCCATCCCAGCCCGGTCGACGCCGGCCGTCCCGCCCCGGAGCTGGCAGTCCGCGGGACCGAGCCGGGCGCGGTCACCATCGGCGAGCTCGCCGCCGGCGGCTGCGTACTGCTGCTGTTCGTCTCCGAGGAATGCCCCACCTCCGCGATGGCGCTGCGCCGGCTCGGCTCCCTGTGCCGGGACTGGGAAGCCGCCGGGCTTGCCAGCGCAGCCGTGTTCGAGGATCCGCTGGAGGTGGCCGTGCGGGTGGCGCGCCGCCTGGGCTGGACCGGCCGGGTGGTGTCGCAGGAGCCGCCGTACCAGACGTCGCGGGCCTACGGCCTGGTCTCGGTGCCGACCGCGGTCCTGGTCGACCGGGCAGGGACGATCGCGGGCACGGTGACCGGATGGGATCAGCCGTCGCTGCAGGCACTCGTCGCGAGCGCCGGAACGCTCCTCGGTGCCCCGCTCACCGCCCCGCCCGCCGCGCAGCCGCTGCAGAAGCCGGGCTGCTCGTCGAAGGCCGCGCTCGACCAGGAACTGGCGGCGGCGATGTCGGCCCCGGCGGGGACCGACGACATCGAGGAGATGTTTGAGCGCGGCTGGACCGACGGGCTGCCGGTGGTCCCGCCCACGCCGGAGCGGGTCGAGGCGATGCTCGGCGGAGCCGACGGCAGCGAGTCCCTGGGCCCCGTCCCGCCCGCGCTGGGCGAGGCCACGCTGGCGCGGGTAGCCGCCTGCGCCGTGCTCGCCGGGTGCCGTCCGGCGTACTTCCCGGTGGTGGTCGCGGCGGCCAGGGCCGCGCTCGACCCCGCCTTCAACCTCCGCGGCCAGGCGGTGACCACGCAGCCGGCCGGGCAGCTGGTGGTGGTGAACGGGCCGGTGCGGGAGGCAATCGGGCTCAACAGCGGCATCGGCGCGCTCGGGCCTGGTTTCCGGGCGAATCTCACCATCGGCCGGGCGCTGCGGCTGCTGGTCACGCTCACCGGCCAGGGAGTGCCCGGCAAGCTGGACCGGGCCACCCTCGGGCACATGGGCAAGGTCGGTTTCTGCCTCGCCGAGGACGAGGAAGCCAGCCCCTGGCCGCCACTGCACGCCGAACGCGGCTTCCGGCCCGATCAGTCCGTCGTCACGGTCATCGGGAGCGACGCCCCGCTGTCGGTCTCCGAGCACCGCAGCCGCACCCCCGAGGACCTGGCGCATGTTCTCGGCTGGGCGGCGGCCAGCGCCTGGAGCACCAACTGGTGGCCGCTCGCGGAGCCGCAGGTGTTCGTGATCTGCCCGGAGCACGCTGAGATGTTCCGCGCCGCCGGATGGACCAAGCAGCGGCTGCGCCGTTTCATGTTCGAGTCGGTGCGCAAGCCCGCTGCTGAGCTCCGGCGCGGTGAGACCACCCCGTTCGTGCACGCCGCCGATCCGGCCGCCCTGGTGCCCAAGTGGGCGTCGCCGGACGCTATCGTCCTGGTCGTGGCCGGTGGCGAGGCCGGGCGTTTCTCCGCAGTCCTCGGCCCCTGCAGCGGCATGGGGTACGAGATCGTCTCCCGGGAGGTGGTGCCAGTTGGCCGCTGATTACGTGAGCCCCATCGACGAGCGGGTCGCCGAACCGGAACCGCTCGCGCCGGCCCCGGCCAGCCTCCGGGGCAGCCGGGCGGTGCTGCTCGATATCAGGAAGAACCGCGGTGCCGAGTTCCTGGACCGGGTGGAGACGCTGCTGCGGGCGGAGGGCGTCGCCACGGCCCGGGTCACGAAGGAGATCTTCTCCAAGCCCGCGGCCCTCAGCGTGATCCACGACATCGCCGCCCGCGGCGGCCTGGTCGTGGAGGCACTCGCCGATTGAGGCTCCTGCACGTCGTGCAGTGTGTGCGACCTGGTCCATCTTGAACGCAGGGGCATCCCGGCGGTAGGCATCGCCACCGCGCCGTTCGCCGATGAGGCTATCGAGCAGGCGCGGCTGCTCGGCATGCCCGACTGCCGGATGGCCTACATCCCGCACCCGGTCCAGTTGCTGTCCGATGCCGAGCTGGCCGGCCGGGCCGACGCCGTCTTTCCCGCCCTGATCGCAGCGCTGACAACCGCCCGCCCGGGCCGGCTCGACCGCTGATCACCCCGGGCGTTAGCCTGGCGGCGGTCCGGCCCTGGAACCCCGGTCCGGGAGGGGGGAGCGAGTGTGCCGGTGAGCGCGAACGGCCGCCCGCGTGGCCGGCGCCAGGCGGGCTACCCCGCCCGGTACTCAGCGGCAGGGCTGCTGCGCCGGGGGCTGAGCCGCCGGGAATGGCCCCCCGCCTGGCAGCCGCAGCCGGTGAACAGCAGCTATGACGTGGTCATCGTGGGCGGCGGCGTGCACGGGCTGGCCTGCGCGTACTACCTCGCCGCCAACCACGGGATCACCGACGTGGCGGTGCTGGAGAAGGGGTACATCGGGGCCGGCGGGTCCGGGCGCAACACGGCCATCCTGCGGTCGAACTACCTGACACCGGAGGGGGTCAGGTTCTACGACCGGTCGCTCCAGCTGTATCAGCGGCTTGCCACCAGCCTCGACTACAACGTGATGTTCTCCCAGCGCGGGCACCTGACGCTGGCGCACAGCGACGCCTCGCTGCGGACGATGCGATGGCGGGCGGAGGTCAACAAGTCCGAGGGCGTCGACTCCGAGCTGATCGGGCCGGCCGAGATCAAGCGGCTGGTCCCGTTCCTCGACGTCACCACCGCGGCCCGGTACCCGGTCCTCGGCGCGCTCTACCACCCGCCGGGCGGCATCATCCGCCACGACGCGGTCGTCTGGGGGTACGCCAGGGGCGCCGCCGCCCGGGGCGTGCACATCCACCAGCAGACGGAGGTCACCGGCATCGATGTGGCAGGCGGCCGGGTGCGCGGGGTCAGGACCGCGCAGGGTGACATCGCCACCCGCATCGTGCTCAACGCCACCGCCGGCTGGTCCACGCTGATCGCTGACATGGCCGGGGTCAGGCTGCCGGTGACGACCTACCCGCTGCAGGCGGCCGTGACGGAGCCGGTCAAGCCGTTCCTTTCCACCGTGGTCGTGTCCGGCACCCTGCACGTCTACGTCAGCCAGACCGACCGCGGAGAGCTCGTGCTCGGCGCGAGCGTGGACCCGTTCCCCTCCTACTCGATGCGGGGGTCGCTGGAGTTCGCGGAAGGGGCCGCCGGGCACGTGCTGGAGCTCATGCCCGCCCTGGCCAAGGTCAGGCTGCTGCGGCAGTGGGCCGGGCTGTGCGACATGACCCCGGACTTCTCGCCGATCATGGGCACCACCGGTGTCGATGGCTTCCTGCTCGACGTGGGCTGGGGCACCTACGGGTTCAAGGCCGGCCCGGTGTCGGGGGAGGCGATGGCGCAGTGCATCGCGGCCGGCCAGCCGCCCCCGATCATCGCCGCGTTCTCGCTGGAGAGGTTCGCTGCCGGCGCGCTCGTCGGCGAGAAGGGCGCGGCCGCCGTCGGCCACTGACCGGAGAGACCCCCTATGATCCTGCTGCCCTGCCCCTGGTGCGGGCCCCGTGATGCCGCCGAGTTCGCTCACGCCGGCGAGGTGACGCCGCGCCCCAGCCCGGCCACCGCATCCCCGGCGCAGTGGCGCGGCTACCTGTACCTGCGCGACAACCCCCGGGGCTGGGTCGCCGAGACCTGGTACCACCGGATGGGCTGCCGCCGGTACATCAGGGTGGAACGGCACACGGAGACGAACGAAATGCGCCCGCCCGCGGCCGCCGCCGCGCCGGACGCGGACGGCTCAGGCGCCGGGCGGGGGGACGGATGAGCGCGCGCCCGGCCGCGATGCGGCTTCCCCCGCAG
>JAIRTY010000665.1 GCA_031254715.1 Nocardiopsaceae bacterium
GCCGCGGTCCCGGAGCCCGCCGCGGTCCCGGCAGTCCCCGTGCCGGTCCCGGTGCCGGCCGGTTCCGCCGCGTCCGCCGACGCGCTCTCGGCCGTCGTCCCGGTTCCGGCGTCCGCCCCGGCAGGCCCGGCCGCCGGGGACGCCGTCGCTGCCTCGATCGCGGCGATGGCCCCGCGCTGGTCGCGGATGACCAGCAGCAGCAGTACCAGCGCCACCACGAACAGCGTCATCGAGACGATCAGCCAGGGCTTGCCCAAGTCATCGCGCAACTGCGCGAGCACCCCGCCGACGATCAGCACCGCCAGCGCGATCACCGCGTAGATCCGGGTGATCCTGGCCAGGTAACGCAGCACCGGCAGATCGCGGCGCCGCACGTAGCGGGGGGTGGACATGGTGGCTATCGTGAGCGGGCCGATGGCGAACACCGCGATTGCGATGTGCAGCCACAGCAGCAGGTTGTCGGTAAACGACATGCCCCGATCCTAGGGCTGAGGGGCCGCGCGCCGGGGGACCCAGAATGACATCCCGGCCATGGCGGCCATCGCGCCCAGCACACGGCCCGGGGTTCCCCGGAGACAACACGATCCCCGGCACACTGCCGGGGATCGCATCGGCTGGGCGGGGCCGGTTACAACTAGCTCTTGGAAGGAGCGGGGGTCTTCTCCGAAGCCGGGGTCTCCGCCTTCGGCTTGCCGCCCCGGAGGGTGAACCAGGCACCGACAAGGCAGATGATGGCGATGACCAGGGCGCCGGCGCCGCGCAGCGGCCGGGTGGCGTTGGCCCGCTTCGGCGGGGAGGTGATCTGGCCCATGAACGCCGGCAGCGAGTGCGCAGGCTCGATGAAGTAGATGACCGCCACGACGATCAGCAGGACCGCGATAACCGCCAGCACCACGGCGGCGATCGTCTTGCCCGACGACCTCCCGCCGGGGGTAGATACAGAACTCACTTGCTTCCTCCTTGACAGGGTTTGCCGGGCCCCCCACGACGCCTGCCGCGATCGGGCCGCCGAGGAGCTACGACTGCCGAACGCTACTACGCCAGCCGGGTTCGCGTGGCAGGGACCTAATTGGTTAAAGGTAAATCTATCGCCTGGATGTTCGCCGCAGTCGCAGGAAGTCCCTTACTACGAACTCACCCAGGCGTTCCGGCACGGCACGTAGCACTCTGCCCCCGTTCCGGCGGGCGACCTCGTCCACGAACGCGGTGAGCCCTTCGTCGTCGGCGAGCATGAACACGTTGAGCTGCGCGCGGCGCCGGGTCATCTTGTCGACCTCGGCCAGTGTGAGCGTGAGCGTCTCCGGCGCGGGCGGCCAGTCGAACCACGACTGCCCGTCCCGGCGCAGGTGCGCGGTCGGCTCGCCGTCGGTCACGATCAGCACCACCGGGTCGTGCTCGGGCCGGCGGTCCAGGAAGCGGCCAGCCAGCATCAGCGCGTGGTGCAGGTTGGTGCCCTGGACCATGTCCCAGCCGAGCCCCGCCAGGTCGGTCTCGCGCAGCTCCCTCGCGTAGTTCGAGAACCCGATGACCTGGACCGAGTCCTGCGGGAACCGGCTGCGCACCAGCGCGTGCAGCGCCAGCGCGGTCTGCTTGGCGACTCCCCAGGTGCCGCGCAGCGCCATCGAATAGGACAGGTCAACCAGCAGGCACACGGCCGCGGCCGTCCGCCGCTGGGTCTCCATCACCTCGAAGTCCCCGGCCGACAGCCGCGCCCCGCGGCCGATGGCGGCCGGGTCGCGCAGCAGCGCGTTGCGCACCGTGGCGGGCGTGTCGATCGGCTGCTCGTCCCCGAACTGCCAGCTGCGGGTGGCGCCGGTCTGCTCGCCGGCCTGGCCGGCGTCGGCCTGGTCGTGGTCGCCGAAGCGGCCCTCAGCCAGGTCGGCGAAGATCCGGCGGAGCGCGGTCTCGCCCAGCCGCCGCACCGCCTTCGGCGTCAGCTCCAGCTTCCCTGACCGGCGTTCCAGGTAGCCCTGCTGCTCCAGCTCGCGCTCGATCCGCCGCAGCGCCGCCAGGTCGTCCACGGCCTGGCGGCCCAGCGCGCGCCGGATGGCGGCCTCGTCGATGTCGTCCAGCCGGGCGCCCGGCTAGTCCTGCCGCAGCGCGGATTCCAGGTCGGCGAGGTCGGCCAGGTCGGCGACCGCGGTGGTGGCATCCCCCAGGCCGAGCGGGTCCTCGCCGGTCATGCCGGGGTCGGGCATGCCGGAGCCCAGTTCCGGGCGGCGCGACCGGAGCGCGTCAGCGAGCCGCGTCATCTCGGCGGTCAGGCCGGCGTCGCTGAGCGCCTGCTGCATGAGCCCGGCCAGCTCCTCCCGCTGGCCCGGCGTGAGCGAGCCGAGCAGCCGCTCGGCCGCGGCGGCCCGCCGCGCCAGTGCGTCGACCAGCTCTTCCAGGTTGCGCGGGGAGTCCGGGAACATGTCGCCGTAGCGCTCCATGAACCGGTCGAAGTCCGCCTGCGTGTGCTCGCCGCGGTCGTCGGCGGCGAGCATCTCGTTCAGGTCCGCCAGCATGTCCTTGACCCGCTGCATCGCCGCCGGGTCCGGGTTCTGGAGCACGTCCTTCATGCCGCGGAACTGGCTGTCGAGCATCTCCCGTCGCAGCAGGTCGCGCAGCTGCTCGAACGTCTGCTGGGCCGTCGGGCTGCGCCACTGGTAGTCCGCCAGCCGCCGGATCGCCTGCGCGGTGTCCGCCGGCAGCGTGTCGAGCTCTGCCTCGCGCATCCGGGCGTCGTCGCTGGGATCGGGGAACAGCTCGGCGCGTTCCTGCCCGACCGCGGTATCCAGCAGCGCCCGTGCCTGGTCCAGGATGCCGTCGAGGCGGCCGCGGCCGCGTATCTCCCGCCGCCGCTCCCTGACCCGCCGGAACATGTCGTCAAGGCCGCGGTGCCCCTGCAGGCCGCGCCGCAGCAGATCCCGCAGCGCGCTGCCGGGGTCCGTCCCGTCCAGCACCGATTCGCCCAGCTCATCGAGGGCGCCCCGGGCGTCGTAGGGGGGCGCGAGCGGATCGGGACCGTCGTAGTACTCCCGGTACCGGTAGGTCACGCCTGCGTCACCTCCGCGAGTCGCTGCAGTGCGAACGTGCTAGGTGCGGTAGACGGAGCTGCCGCCGACCACGTCCTTGGACAGCCGCCGCATCAGGTACAGCCCTTCCAGCGCGAACTCCACCGCGGCCGCGGCCTCGCCCGGCGACTCGCCACCGTCCATGCCGAGCCGGTCCATGATCCGCGCCAGCCCCGGCACCTCGCCCATCCGGCCGAGCAGGTCGGAGGCGGCCACCAGGTCCCCGGACTCGACGGTCCCGCCCTCGGCGAACGGGGTCAGCAGCCCGGACATGTCGGCGCTGCCGAGCCTGGCCCGGAACGTGTCGGCGATGGCGCGCCGCAGCAGGTGCTCGAGGATCTCCTGCTCCCGGCCCTCCTCGCTGACCTCAAACTCGACCTTGCCGCGCAGCGTGGGCACGGTGGCCGGCAGGTCGCAGATCCGGGCGACCGGCTGGCTCTCCCCGGTGAGGGCGGCCCGCCGGACCGCGGACGCGGCCGCCGACTCGGCGGCCGCGATCGCGAACCTGGCCGACACCCCGGACCTGGAGTCGATGGCGGGCGAGGCCCGCACCAGCCTGGTGAACCGGGCGATGATCTCGACCAGGTGGTCGGGCAGCTGGGAGGCGGCGTCGTGGCCGTCCCAGGCGGCGATCCCGGCTTCCTGCCGGATCAGGCCCAGCTCGTGGCTGAGGTCGAGCGGGTAGTGGGTGCGGATCTCGGCCCCGAACCGGTCCTTCAGCGGGGTGATGATGCGGCCCCGGTTGGTGTAGTCCTCCGGGTTGGCGCTGGCGATCAGGACGATGTCAAGCGGCAGCCGCAGCGCGTAGCCGCGTACCCCGATGTCGCGCTCCTCCAGCACGTTGAGCAGCGCCACCTGGATCCGCTCGGCCAGGTCCGGCAGCTCGTTCAGGCTGAACACGCCGCGATTGGTGCGCGGCACCAGCCCGAAGTGGATCGTCTCCGGGTCGCCCAGCGTGCGGCCCTCGGCCACCTTCACCGGGTCGACGTCGCCGATCAGGTCGCCGACGCTGGTGTCCGGCGTGGCCAGCTTCTCGCCGTACCGCTCGCTCCGGTGCCGCCAGCTGACCGAAAGGCCGTCGCCCTGCTCGGCGGCCAGGCGGCGGCAGCGGGCGCAGGCAGGCTGGGACGGGTGGTCGTTGATCTCACAGCCGGTGACCACCGGGGACCACTCGTCAAGCAGTTCGGTGAGCGTGCGGATGAGCCGGGTCTTCCCCTGCCCGCGCTCGCCCAGCAGGATCGTGTCGTGCCCGGCCAGCAGCGCCCGCTCCAGGTGCGGAAGCACGGTCTCGTCGAAGCCGACGATGCCGGGGAATCTCTGCTCGCCACTGCGCAGCCGGGTCAGCAGGTTGCGCCGGAGCTCTTCCTTGACCGTCTCGTACCGGTGCCCGCTGGCACGCAGCTCACCCAGCGTCGTGATGCCGGGGGCGGGGGAGCGGGCGTCACCGGATGCCTGGCTGTGTGGGTGCACCATTCGACAGTATGTCTATGCCAGCCGTGCTCGCACACTGACCGGCCTGGCCGGGGGCCTGGGGGTTCGTGCCCCGGGCAGTACTCGCGCGCTCGGAGAGGCGGACGATGACAGGAACGGGTCCGGTGCTCGCGATCGACGTTGGCGGGACCAAGCTCGCCGCGGGGCTGGTCGAGCCGGGCGGCCGGCTGGCGGCGGCCGCGCAGACGGCCACCCCCGCTGAGCTGGACGCGGAAGGGCTGTGGCGGACGCTGGACGCGCTGGCGAGCCGGGTGCTGGCGGAGGCCGGCCTGACCCCGGCCGGGCTGTCCGGGGTCGGGTGCGGCTGCGGCGGCCCGATGAAGTGGCCAGCTGGCATCGTGTCCCCGCTCAACATCCCGGCCTGGCGGGATTTCCCGCTCGCGGCGCGGCTCGCTGGCCGGTTCGGGGGCCTGCCGGTGCGGCTGCACAACGACGCGATCTGCATGGCAGCGGGCGAGCACTGGCGGGGGGCGGGCCGGGGCCGCAGCGCCATGCTGGGCATGGTGATCTCGACCGGAGTGGGCGGCGGGCTGGTGCTGGACGGCAAGCTGGTCAGCGGCGCCAGCGGCAACGCCGGTCACGTCGGCCACGTGGTGGTGGACCCGGCGGGGCCGCCCTGCGTCTGCGGTGGCCGGGGCTGCCTGGAGGCGATCGCCCGCGGCCCGGCGCTGGCGGCCTGGGCGCAGGAGCAGGGCTGGCGGCCGGGCCGGCCCGGGGTCACCGCCCGGGACCTGGCCGCAGACGCGGAGCAGGGGCACCCGATCGCCCTGGCCGCGATGCGCCGGGCCGGGCGGGCGATCGGGATCGCCATCGCGTCCGCGACCCACCTGTGCGACCTGGAGGTGGTGGCGATCGGCGGCGGCCTGGCGCAGGCCTGGTCGCTGCTGCTGCGGCCGCTGGAGCAGGCGCTGCGGGAGCACCTTGGCCTCGACTACGCGCGCGGCGTGCGGGTCGTGCCGGCCGCGCTCGGCCAGAGCGCGGGCCTGATCGGCGCCGCCGCCCTGCTGCTGGCCGGCGACCGCTACTGGCCCGGGCCTGGCTAGCCGCCGGGCCCGGAACGCCGCCCGGTCAGCTGCTGGCGTGCGTGGGCGATGAAGGCCCGGGCGGCCGGGCTGGCCGCCGGCCCGGGCCGGCACGCGAGCGCGATCCGCCCGCGCAGCCGGGGACGTGCCAGCGGGATGCCGCGCACCTGGCCGCGGTGGGCCCTGATGACCGATTCCGGCAGCAGCGCCGCGCCCAGGCCGCGCCCCGCGAGCTGAGCGGCTATCCGGGGGTCGCCCACCTCGAACGCGATCCGGGGCTGGAAGCCAAGACCCGCGCAGGCGTCGTCGAGGTAGCCGCGCAGGCCGGTGCCCGGGGGCAGGCTGATCAGCTCCCGGCCGGCCAGGGCGGCCAGGCTGACGGACCGGCGCCGGGCCAGCGGGTCGGCCGGGCTGACGGCAATGACCAGCGGCTCGTCCACGACCACCTCGGGGGCCAGGTCCGGGGGCAGCTCCGGGCCGGCCGAGATCAGGGCCACGTCCAGCCGGCCGGCCCGCAGCGCGGCGGTGAGATCACCGGTGCTCGCCTCGGTCAGCCTGATGCCGATGCCGGGGTGGTCGTGATGGAAGCCGGCCAGCAGCCCGGGCAGGTCGAGGCTGGGCGACGAGATCGCCCCGACGATCCCGACGGTCACCTGCCCGCGGCTGAGCCCGGCCAGCGCGTCAGCGGTCTCGCGTACCGCGGCCACCGCGGCCAGCGCGGCCCTGGCGTAGGGCAGCACCGCCGCTCCGGCCTCGGTGACCTGCACCGCCGGCCCTGAACGGTCGAGCAGCTGCTGCCCGAGCTCGGCCTCCAGCCGCCGGATCTGCGCGCTGACGCCGGGCTGGGCCACCCGGGCGAGCGCGGCGGCCTTGGTGAAGCTCGCCTCGTCCGACACCGACACCAGGTACTGCAGCTGCCGCAGCTCCATAACTAATCATGCTAGCGACCAGCAGAACTAGGTCTTTGACTTATGAACGAACGGCTCCGCACGATGGCTGCATGACCGTTCCCGCCGCCAGCCCGCGAGCACTGGCGAGAAGGGCCGCCACCCGGCCGCCGCCGGTGCTGGCGGCGGTGCTGGTGTTCCTCGCCGTCGAGTCGACAGCGGTCGCCAGCCTGGGGACACCGCTGCTGCCAGCGGTGCAGGCCGCCGACCACGTGTCGCTGGCCGCCTCCCAGTGGGCGCTCACGATCGCGCTGCTGACCGGCGCGCTGGCCACGCCGCTGCTGGGCCGCCTCGGTGACGGCAGGCTCCGCCGCCCGGCCATCCTCGGCACCGTGGCGGTGATGCTGGCCGGCTGCGTCGCCTCCGCGCTGCCGGCCGGGTTCGTGGTGTTCCTGGCCGGGCGGGCGCTGCAGGGCGCCGGGTTCGGCCTGGTGCCGCTGGCGACCGCGGTGGCCCGCGACCACCTGCCGGCCGGGCGGCGCGGCCGGGCGATCGCGCTGATCGGCGTCACCACGGCCGCCGGGATCGGCATCGGCTACCCGCTGACCGGCCTGCTCGCGCAGGAGTTCGGGCTGGGCGCGCCGTTCTGGTTCGTGGCCGGGCTGAGCGCGCTGGCGCTGGCCGCCGCGGCTGCGGTGCTGCCGGCAGGCCCGCCCCGGCCGGCCCGGGTGGACTGGCCCGGCGCAGTGTTGCTCGGGCTGGGGATTGCGGGCCTGGTCCTGGTGCTGGCCGAGGGCCCCGGCTGGGGCTGGGCCAGCGCCGCCACCGTGGGCTGCGGGGCCGCCGCGGCGGCGGCGCTGGCCGCGTGGGCGGGCTGGGAGCTGCGGGCCGCCTGGCCGCTGATCGACCTGCGGCTACTGCGGCGCCGGCCGGTGCTGGCCGCCAACCTCACCGCGTTCTTCGTGGCGGTCGGCTTCTACCCGCTCGGCCCGCTGGTCGTGCGCTACGTGCAGACCCCGGCCAGCGCCGGCTACGGGTTCGGCGCCAGCGTGCTGGCCGCCGGGCTGATGCTGGCCCCGTTCTCGCTGGCCAGTTTCGCGGCCAGCAGGGTGGTCGGCCGGGCGTCCCGGCGGCTGACCCCGGAGCTGCTGGTGGTGGCCGGCTGCCTGGCGCTGATCGCGTCCATGCTGATGTTCCTGTCCGCCCGGGGCAGCTACGCGCCGATCGCGGCCGCCATGGCGGTGGACGGGTTCGGCGTCGGGTGCGTCTACGCGGTCAACCCGCTCCAGCTCACCAGCGGGGTCCCGGCCGAGCAGACCGGCAGCGCAATGAGCTTCTACCAGCTCAACCGCACCGTCGCCTACTCGGCTGGCAGCGCGCTCAGCGCCACCCTGCTGGTGATCTCGATTCCTCCCGGCCACCGCCTGCCCGCCGCCTCCGGGTACGCCACCGCCGCGCTGGCCTGCACCGCCATCCTGGCCGTTGCGCTCGCTGTCAGCCTGCTGTTCGCGCTGACCGGCCGCCGTCAGGCAGGCCGCCGTCAATCCGGCGGCCCGGCAGCGGGGTGCGATGCCGCGGCGAGGCAGTGACACACTGGCTCCATGACGACGCCGTCGCTGCCGGTCACACCCGCTGACGTGGCCGCGGCCGCGGACGTGCTGCGCGGCGTGCTGTCGCCGACGCCGCTGGTGCACTCCCGCGTGCTGTCGGAGCGGGCGGGCGGCCCGGTCTTCCTCAAGTGCGAGAACCTGCAGCGCACCGGGTCGTTCAAGGCCCGCGGTGCCTACCTGCGGATCAGCCGGCTGTCGGGGCAGGAGCGGGCGCGCGGCGTGGTGGCGGCCAGCGCCGGCAACCACGCCCAGGGCGTCGCCTTCGCGGCCGCCCGGCTGGGGACGCAGGCCACCGTGTTCATGCCGGTCGGGGCGCCGCTGCCGAAGCTGGAGGCGACCCAGGGCTACGGCGCCGAGGTGATCAGCACCGGCAGCTGCGTCGAGGACTGCCTGGCCGCCGCGCTGGCGCACGCCGAGGCGCACGGCAAGGTGTTCATCCACCCGTTCGACCACCCGGACGTGGTGGCCGGGCAGGGCACCGCCGGGATCGAGATCATGGAACAGTGCCCGCAGGCGCGGACGATCCTGGTGCCGGTGGGCGGCGGCGGGCTCGCTGCCGGGATCGTGGTGGCGGTCAAGCACGCCAGCCCGGCCACGGCGGTGGTGGGGGTGCAGGCCGAGGCGGTGGCCCCGGTCCCGGCGTCGCTCGCGGCCGGCCAGCCGGTACCGGTCGAGCCCGGGGTGACGATGGCGGACGGCATCGCGGTCAGCAGGCCAGGCGAGATCCCGCTGCGGATCCTGTCGGAACTGGCTGACCGGGTG
>JAIRTY010000719.1 GCA_031254715.1 Nocardiopsaceae bacterium
CGCCCCCATCCGGCTATCCGGCCCCGCCGCCCGCTGGTTACCCGGCCTCGCCGCCGTCTGGTTACCCGCCTGCGCCGCCGCCGTCTGGTTACCCGCCTGCGCCGCCGCCGTCTGGTTACCCGCCCGGGCCGTCGCCGGGGTACCGGCCTGGGCCGGCGCCGCCGTACCCCCAGGGGCCGCCGTCCGGCTACCCGCCCGGATCAGCGCCGCCCGGATCAGCCCCGCCGGGGCCGGGCAGCGCGCCGAGCAGGTAGCGGCGGCTGCGAAAGCAGTTGGGCTAGCGCATATCCGGCGGCACGCGGTCCGGTATCCCGGGAGCCGCCCACCTGTCAGCACGTCTTGCCGCGGGGCCGGGACCGGGTCCCATCCGTGCCGTGCATCATTCCGCTGACCGGGTGGCAGGGTATGCCGGGACGACAGCGGCCGGGGTTGTGCTGCTCGTCTTCGCTGCCCTGCTGGCGTGGCGGTGGCGTCGCGCCAGCAGCCGCGGCTGACGCTCCGGCTTGCCGCATAATGTATGGCAGTAGGTGGTACCATACATATATGGTAAAGACCACGGTGTACCTGCCGGATGAGCTCAAGGCACGGCTGGATGAGGCGGCCCAGGTGTCCGGGCAGTCGGAGGCGACGATCATCCGCAGCGCGCTGGAGGAATGGCTGGAATCGCTCCTGCCCCGGCCTCGCTCCAGCCTGCTGGGCACCATGAACTTCGGTGACCCCGACATTGCCTACAAGGTGGATGAGGTACTCGCGGAAGGCTTCGGTGAGCAGTGATCCTCATCGACACCAGCGGCTGGATCGCCGCGCTCGGGCACGACCGGGCACGCGCCGCCGAGGACGCGCGAGCGACTTATGCCAGCGATCCCGGCCCCTTCATCCTCTCCCCGTTCGTGCTTGCCGAACTCGACTACATGGTGCTGAACCGGGTGGGCCTGAAGGCTGAACTGGCCATGCTCAGGGAAGTTGCCGGAGGCGTGCTCCAGCTCGCGGATTTCGGCTCGCGGGAGGTGGCGCAGGCGGCCACCGTCGCGGAGCGGTACGCAGACCTCGGCGTCGGCCTGGCGGACGCGTCGATCGTGGTGCTCGCGGAGCGGCACAAGACCACCCGGGTGCTGACGTTCGACCATCGGCACTTCCGGGCGATGAAGCCGCTGCAGGGGGGCAGCTTCACGATCCTGCCAGCCGTTGGGGAGAACGGATGAGCCCGCAGCCGGGGTTCTCGCGGGAGTCGGCGCTGGTGCACGCCGGGACACAGCGGCTGCCCGGGGCTGCCCTGGCCCCGCCGCTGGTGCCGGCCAGCACCTACGTTTCCTGGGGCGAGCCCGCCCCGGCCCGTGGCTACGGGCGGCACGGCAACCCGGGCTGGGAAGCGCTGGAGCAGGCTATCGGCGCGATCGAGGAAGCCAATGCGGTCGCCTTCGCCTCCGGGCAGGCCGCCGCCACCGCGCTGATGCTCGCGCTGGCCAGCGGCCGGAAGCGGATCGTGCTCCCGGACGACGGCTACTACAACATCCGCGTGCTGGCGGACCGGCTGCGCCCGCACGGCGCCGAGCCGGTGGCCGTCGACCTGCTCGACCTCGCCGCGGTCGAGCAGGCGCTGGCCGTGGCGCCCGCGGTGCTGTGGGCGGAGACGCCGACCAACCCGCTGCTGCGGGTCGCCGACCTGGCCCGGCTCGGGAAGCTCGCCGCCGCGGCCGGGGCGCCGATGGTCGTCGACAACACGGTCGCGACCGGGCTGCTGCAGCAGCCGCTCGAACTGGGGGCGGTCGCGTCGCTGTACTCGCTGACCAAGGCCGCCTCGGGCCACTCCGACCTGCTGCTCGGCGCGGTCGTGAGCCGGGACCCGGCCTTGCTGGCGGACGTGCGCGGGTGGCGCGCCAGCGGCGGCGCCATCCCCGGGCCGTTCGATGCCTGGCTGGCGTTGCGCGGGCTGAAGACGCTGCCGCTGCGGATCGCCCGGCAGTGCGAGAACGCGGCCGCCCTTGCCGCCCACCTGGCTGCCCAGCCGCGAGTACGGTCCGTGCACTATCCGGGTACCGATCCCGCCACCGGCGCGCTGGCGGGCAGGCAGATGCCGGGCGGTTACGGCCCGCTGCTGTCGTTCGAGCTCGACGGCGGCGCCGCCGCGGCCGACGCCGTCATCGCGGCGTCCCGGCTGATCGTGCCGTCGACCAGCTTCGGCGGGGTCGAGTCGACCTGGGAGCGGCGGGCGCGCTGGCCCGGCGAGACCGCCCCCGGGTCGCTGATCCGGCTGTCCGCCGGGATCGAGCCCGCCGCCGACCTGATCGCCGATATCGACGCCAGCCTGGCGGCGGCATGAACCAGCCCGCCCCGCTGGCGGGGCGGTAACCGCGGTGCGGCTCCGCCCGATGCGGCCGGACCCGGCCGAGCTCACCGGAGTGGACGAGCTGCTGCAGGCGGCCTACGGCGGCCGGTCCCGCCGCCGCGAGGTCGCGCTCTACCTGGCGGTACAGCCCGACGGCTGGTTCGTGATCAGCGACGGCGGCCAGCTCATCGGCGCCGCCGGGATGATCGGGTACGGCTCGTTCTGCTGGCTCGGCCTGGTCGCCGTCCACCCGGACCGGCAGCGGCAGGGCCTGGCCACCCGGCTGTCGGAGTACCTGCTGGGCTGGGCGCGCGAGCGGGGCTGCGCCACGATCGCGCTCGACGCCTCCGACGCGGGCCGGCCTGTCTACGAGCGGCTCGGCTTCCAGGTCGCAGGCGCCACGGTGGAACTGGAGCTGCCAGGCCCGCTCCCGGCCGCGGCGCCCCAGGACCCGACACCCCGGGACGTGCCGCCTCTGGACGCGGCGAAAGCCGGCATCCGCCCGGCCGCGGAAGCCGATGGCCTGCTGGAACTGGACCGGCGGGCCTTCGGCGGGCCGCGGGA
>JAIRTY010000750.1 GCA_031254715.1 Nocardiopsaceae bacterium
CTCGAAGCAGCGCAGCGCGACGGCATCGCCCTCCCTGGCCGCCTGCGTGACGTGCCTGCCGGTGATCGCCGCCTCGCTGCCGCCGGCCAGTTCGAGCAGCCGGGCGGCTTTCGCTGGAGCCTGCCGCACGGCCTCGCGGGCCTCCGCCGCCAGCGCGGTGCCGCTGGCGTACCGCTCCCAGCAGCCCTGCCTGCCGCAGTCGCACGGCCGCCCTTCGGCGACCACCTGATAGTGGCCCGCCTCCCCCGCCATGCCCCAGCGCCCCCGGTAGATCCGGCCGCCGAGCACCAGCCCGGCGCCGATCCCGGTGCCCACGCCGACGAAGACGACTTCCTGCTCGCCGCGGGCGGCACCGAACCGCACCTCGCCCCAGGCGCTGGCGTTCGCGTCGTTCTCCACCACCACCGGCACCCCGGCCATGCCCTCGACCTTCTGCTGCACCGGCTCCTCCCGCCACGGCAGGTGGGGCGCGAACCGCACCTCGCAGCGGGTCTCGTCCACGAACCCGGCCACCCCGAGGCCGACAGCCGTCACCTGGTGACGGCTGCGCAGTTCCTCGATGACCTCGCCGATGACCGCGATCGCGCCCCCCGCGCTGGCGGGGGTTGACCGCCGGAGCTTCGCCACGACCCGCCCGCTGGGATCCACCACGCCGGCCGCGACCTTGGTTCCCCCGACATCGATCCCGAGGGACAGGCTCATCAGGAACTATTCCGGCTGCTGGGATGCGGGGCCAGGCTCATCACCGGACTCGGCCGCGGGGCCAGCCCCACCGCCGGGCGGCCCCGCCGGGCCAGCCTCACCGCCGGGCGGCGGCGAGCCGGTGGCGGTCTCCCAGATCCCGGCGGTGTCCTCAGCGGCATCCGTTACCCGGGAGGCCGTGCCGCTGGCAGCCGCACCGTTGGCGGCCGCCCCGTTCGCGGGCGCGGGCTCATCGCGCTGACCGTCCGGTGCCGCCGTTGCGCCGGTCTCCCCTGCCCCGGGCCGGCGGCTCTGGCTGGCCAGGACCGACTCGACGGCGGACATCGCATCCTGCACCAGCCCGGCGAGCGCCTCCCCGGCGGCGGCGGCGTGCGAGGCGAGGCCGGGACCCGATTCCCGCAGCGTGCGGGCGGCCCGGCACCACGGGCACCAGGCGCATTCCGGCGGCTCATGCGGCGGCGGGGCGGTGGCATGCTCCCACACGTCCCCGCGCTTGCCGCTCTGGCCGCCAAGGCCGAGCGTCGACGCGATCTGGCCGCTGATCTCCCGGGCCCCTGACCGGACGAGCCAGCGCTGGAAATCGCCGACCGGATCCGGCCCGGACCCCCTGGGCTGCTGTGTCACTGCCTGTCTCCTCCCCGGACTGACGGGCCTGCCCCGCTCTCGGCCCGTTCCTTCAGCCCCTTCAGGGCGGTATCGATGATGATCTTCTCCGCCCTGCGCTTCAGGATCCCGGGCATCGGGATCCTGACTCCCACGGTCAGGTCGAAGCTCACGACCGTGCCCGGGTTCCCGTCCGCCAGCGCGTACCGGCCGGTCATGGCCGAGATGACCGAACCGGCCTCGGCCAGCTCCCAGTCAACCGCCTCGTCCTGCTGCCACCGGTAGCCGAGCACGTAGGTGTCCCTGATCGGGCCGGCGTCCAGCTGGAACCGCACCCTGCTCGCCCGGCCGCCGTCCTCCTGCGCCAGGACCTCGGCCGACTTGACCCCGGCCCACTCAGGGTAAGCGGGGAAATCCGCGATCACGGCCATCACGGCCGGCCGCGGCGCCGAGATCGTAATCGACGAGCTAGTGCTGTCGGGCATGCTCGGAGCGTACCGTCGCGGCTGACCGATCTGAACTGAGCGCTCAGCCCGGGCCGTGGACGTCGTGGCCGACCGGAGCGTCCGCCGCCAGCCCGCTGGCCCGCATGGCCTTGCGGTAGGCCACGGCGACCGCGTCGAACTTCAGGTGCAGCTCGGCTGCCAGGTCGAACGGCACCCGCTCGGGACGCTGCGATTCCACCACCCGCTGGTCCTGCCCGAAGATGGTGTCCTCGAAGTCCTGGATCACCCGGTCATCCTGGCAGAGGTTGTAGTTGCGGC
The DNA here is from genome assembly GCA_031254715.1 of Nocardiopsaceae bacterium. Lineage (GTDB taxonomy): Bacteria > Actinomycetota > Actinomycetes > Streptosporangiales > Streptosporangiaceae > JAIRTY01. The sequence goes on from JAIRTY010000750.1 coordinate 2,070, forward strand.
CGATGACCACGTACCCGGTGCAGCGGTCGGCGGCGACCGGCTGGGACGCGAAGAAGTAGACCATGCCGCGCTCCCCGCCCCAGGTCAGCCGCAGGACAATGGTGTAGGGCAGGTGGAGCTCGTAGCGGCTGCGGCGTTCCGGCGGTCCTGCCTGCTGGTTGGCGAAGATGGGGAACTCGTCCGAGTTCGGAGCCTCCGGCCGCACGATCGTGTAGTGCAGCACGTGGCCCTCGGTGCGGACCTCGTGCCGCGGGACCACGGGCCGCTCGGGGTCGCCGAGCAGGCCGGGATGCACCCAGGGAAAGTGACCGAAGTCAGTGAAGTTCTCGACCTGACGCGCGGCGTCGCACCGCCAGCTGTACGGGCCCGCTGTGACCACGGCCCAGCGTCCATCCGCCAGTTCGGGGACCTCCGGTAGCGGCCAGCACGGCTCCGCCAGGGCGACCCACACCAGGCCATAGCGCTCCTGTGCCCGGAACGCGGCCACCCGGGCCTTCGCCGGGACCCGGGCCGGATCCGCCAGCTGCGGGATCGCGGTGCAGCGTCCGTCGGCCCGGTACCGCCACCCGTGGTAGGCGCACACGATCTCATCGCCGTTCACGCTGCCGAGAGACAGCGCGGTCCCGCGATGCACGCACAGGTCTGACATTGCCCGCACGCCGCCGTCCCGCCCGCGCCACAGCACCAGCGGCTCACCGAGCAGATCGGCATGGACCGGCTGCGCCCCCAGCCCGGCCGCGAACGAGACCGGATGCCAGCATTCGCGCTGAGCGCGCAGGTCAGCGTAGACACCAGGAGACATCGAGGACGAACCGCCTCGCAGGTCTTCCGGGCTCACGGTCCTCATCCTGCCGCAACCGCCTGCTCGGCGGTTAACGTGAGGGCGTGACGGTTGACCTCTTCGCCGGCCTCCCAGTGAGCGACTACCAGCGCGCGCTTGCCTGGTACACGCGGCTGCTGGGCGCCGAGCCCGCGTTCTTCCCGAACGAGATCGAGGCGGTATGGGAGCTCGCCGAGCACCGGTACCTGTACATCAAGGAACTGCCCGAGTGCCCGGGGCGGGCACTGCACACGGTATTCGTCGACGACCTCGACCAGCGTGTCGAGGGCAGCAGCGGGCGCGGAATCGAGCCCGCCGGGCAGGAGACGTACGGGAATGGCGTGCGCAAGGTGACCTATCGCGATCCGGACGGCAACGAGATCGGTTTCGGCGGCGCACCGCCCGGGTGACCGGCGCCGGTCAGAGTTCGAGCACGAACGGGCGGCCGGTGGCGCGGAAGTGACCGACGTTGAGGCACTCGGTGCGCCCGATCCGCACCCGGCGCGCCAGCGGCTGGTGGACGTGCCCGTACAGCACGTATCTCGGCTGGTGCTGCCGGATCGCGGCGAGCAGGGCGGTGCTGCCCCGTTCCATCCGGCGGGCCACGGTGTCATACAGCAGCTGGGGAACGGCGGGCGGGATGTGACTGCACAGGACATCGACCTGGCCCACGGCCGCGACCTTGGCGGCAAACTCCTCGTCGCCGATCTCGTTCGGGGTCCGGTAGATCGTGCGCAGCCCGCCGCCGACGAACCCGAAGCTCCAGCCGCCGAGCTCGGCCCTGGCACCGTCGAGCACCGTGTGCCCGGCCCGGAGGTGGTCGCCCCACAGGTACGGCAGGTCGACGTTGCCGTAGGTGAGGTAGGCAGGCACCGGCAGGGCCGCGAACAGCGCGGCGTACTGCCGCCGGGCCGCCTGCTCGATTCGCTGCGCCGGCTCGCCGTCGAGCCGCTGCCACAGCGCCCGGCTCATCGCCCGCGCCTCGTCGAACTGCCTGGCGGTGCGGAGCGCAACGAACCGGCTGGCGGCGTCCGCCCCGAACAGCTCGGCGAAGATGCCCTGGCCGTGATCGGCGTAGTCGACGAACAGCAGCAGGTCGCCCAGGCACAGCAGCGCGTCAGCGCCATCCGCCGCGGTGCGCAGCGCCGCGGCGCGCCCGTGCACGTCGCTGACCACGTGGACCCGCATGCTCACACAGTAGGGGCGAATAACGGCGGCCGGAGGCGGGTAGCCCTTGCCCTGTACGGCCTCCCGGCCTTCTGGCATACCGCACCAAGCGGCTGCGGACAGTCAGTTGGGCCTGATCAGGGGCCATATGCTACTAGTTGGTAGCTTCTGCGCTCCGGGCCCGGTACGGTCCTGTGAGTCGGGCGCCGAGTGCGCGCTGCCAGCGAGGAGACGCGATGCGTGAATACAGCAACCCCGCCCTATCGGCTGTACCCGCTACCGCGCGGCTGACCGATGTCGTTGCCGACCGGGCCCAGCGCGACCCCGGCAGGGTAGTGCTGCGCCGCAAGGCCGGTCAGGGCTGGCCGCCCGCCGCGGCCGGTGACCAGGCCGGGACCTGGGTGGACGTGACCGCACGGCAGTTCGCCGACGAGGTGGCGGCACTCGCCAAGGGCCTCATAGCGGCGGGAATCGGCGCCGGCGACCGGGTAGCACTGCTGTCCAGGACCCGGTACGAGTGGACCCTGGCCGACTATGCGATCTGGACCGCTGGCGCGGTCACGGTGCCGGTGTACGAGACGTCATCCCCCGAGCAGGTGGAGTGGATTCTCAGCGACTCCGCTGCCCGGGCCATCATCGTGGAAACCCCGGCCCATGAGGCCGCTCTCGCCGACGTGCTGAAGCGGCTGCCCAGTGTCGAGCTGTGCTGGCTGATCGAAGGCGGGTCCGATGCCGAGCCGGGATACGGGCAGCCGGGATACGGGCAGGCAGGGTCCGGCCAGACCGGTGCCGCGCCATCGCTGACCGCGCTGGCGGCCGAGGGCGCGGTGATCGGGGACAACCAGCTCGAGCAGCGCCGCACCGGGCGCAGCGCGTCCGACCCCGCCACCATCATCTACACCTCCGGCACCACCGGGAAGCCCAAAGGGTGCGAGCTCACCCACGCCAACCTGCTCGCCGACGTCCGCAACGCGCTGGCGGGGCCGCTGTCGCCGATCTTCGACGTGGCGGGCGCGTCCACGCTGCTGTTCCTTCCGCTGGCGCACGTGTTTGCCCGCGTGATCCAGGTCGGGTGCCTGGAGGGAACCTGCGTCCTGGGCCACACGCCCGACCCGACCGCCACCAAGCTGCTGCCAGACCTGGCGTCGTTCCAGCCGACGTTCCTGCTGGCCGTGCCGCGGGTGTTCGAGAAGGTCTACAACGGCGCGGAGCAGCAGGCAGCGGCCAGCCCGGTGAAGGGGCCGCTGTTCCGGGCGGCCGCGCAGACCGCGATCAGATACAGCGAGGCCCTGGACGGCCCGGGCGAGCCGGCGCTGGGGCTCAGGCTGTCGCACGGCCTGTTCGACCACCTCGTGTACGGCAAGCTCCGCGCCGCCGTCGGCGGCAAGGCGACCCACGCGGTGTCCGGCGGCGCGCCGCTCGGGGAACGGCTCGGCCACTTCTTCCGGGGAGCGGGCATCACCATCCTCGAGGGCTATGGCCTGACCGAGACGACGGCGGCGGCCACGGTCAACCCGCCCGGCGCCAACAAGATCGGGACGGTGGGCCAGCCGCTGCCCGGGGTCGGCATCCGCATCGCCGATGACGGCGAGGTCCTCATCAAGGGCCCGAACGTGTTCTCCGGGTACTGGCACAACGAGACCGCGACCAAGGACACGCTCACCGTTGACGGCTGGTTGCGCACCGGCGACCTCGGCGAGCTCGATGACGGCGGGTACCTCCGGGTGACCGGCAGGAAGAAAGAGCTGATCGTCACCGCCGGCGGCAAGAACGTGGCGCCCGCGGTGCTGGAGGACCGGATCAGGGCCCACCCGCTGGTGAGCCAGTGCATGGTGGTGGGCGACGGCCGGCCGTACGTGGCGTGCCTCATCACCCTGGATGAGGAGTCGCTCGGGCCGTGGCTGGCGCGCCATTCCCGCGCTGCCACCTCGTCGATCGCCGAACTCGCCACCGATGCCGAGATCATCGCCGAGATCCAGGCCGCGGTGGACGACGCGAACCAGGCCGTGTCCCGGGCGGAGCAGATCAAGCGGTTCCGGATCCTGCCGGCCGACTTCACCGAGGCCGCCGGCTACCTGACGCCGTCGCTGAAGGTCCGCCGCATCATCGTCGCCAAGGACTTCGCGGCTGAGATCGAGGCCCTGTACCAGTAGCGCCAGCCGCTCACGGTCAGTGCCGCTCGCTGCCCCGGAGCGGGCGGCACTGACCGCTCAGCCGGCCAGGATGTGCTGCAGCCGCCGCGCCACGAGGTCCCACTGCCACTCCCGCTCGATCCAGGCCAGGCCCTTCTCGCCCATCGCCCTGGCCCCCGCCGGATCGGCGAGCAGTCCCAGGATCCGGCTGGCCACCCCCGCGACGTCTCCGCCCGGCACCACATAGCCGGTGTCGCCGTCCCTGATGGCATCCGGCGCGTTCCCGGAATCGCCCCCGATCACTGGCAGCCCGGTGGCCGATGCCTCCAGGTACACGATGCCAAGGCCCTCCACGTCCAGGCCGCGGCGGCGGGTCCGGCAGGGCATCGCGAACAAGTCCCCGGCGTCGTAGTAGGCGGGCAGCTCCGCGACGGGCACCTGGCCGGCGAAGACCACCGAGCCGGCCACCCCGAGCTGCCCGGCCAGCCGCCGGAGCCGGTCACCGTACGGGCCGCCGCCGACCAGCAGCAGCACCGCGCCGGTCGCCGCCCGGACCTGCGGCCAGGCGCGGATCAGGGTGTCCTGGCCTTTCCGCCGGACCAGCCGGGACACGCACACCACCACGGGCCGGCCGGCCAGGCCCAGCCGTTCCCGGATCGCCGCCCCCCCGGCACCGGGCCGGAACACTCGCGTGTCCACCCCGGGCGCCAGCCGCTCCATCCGCGCCGCGGCCGCCGGGGACAGCGCCCGCGCCAGCCGCAGCCGGGTGTACTCCCCGAGATAGGTGACGGTGTCAACGGAGTCACCGATGCGGCGCAGCAGAGATCGGA
>JAIRTY010000835.1 GCA_031254715.1 Nocardiopsaceae bacterium
GAGCGGCCCTCGGGAGTGCGACGGGGAGGGCGCCGGGGACGGCGAGGCCAGGGCCGCGCGCCGCGGCGGGGAGCCGCAGAATGCCAGCACCAGGCCGATCACCAGGCCGGCGACGAGCAGGACGGCAGCCGCCACGGCGGCGATCCGCTTGCCGGTCCAGGTCATGAACCATCCTCCGGGGACCCGCGCCCGGGCCAGCGCGATCGGCCCCTGCTACCCCGGTTTACCCCATCGCGGAACGTGCCTGCTCAGGCCGGACGGACCAGTCAGGCTACCGGCGGTCACGGATCCCTGGCGCCCAGGGGGATTGCCCGCGGCCGCCGGCACCTGAACTTCGCGGGCCCGGTCATCCTGGCACGGCATTTTGCCTGCTATGGAGGTTTTTACCGGGCGATGACCGGCCCTCGCCGCGCCCCGGGCCAGCCTGCCGTGACAGGCTAATGACTGCAGAGCGGGCCGACGGCCCGTCGCGGGCGGAGCGAGGAGGCGCGATGGAGGCGATGCCGGAAGACTGGGAGCGGGCGGTGGCCGTGGTCGCCCATCCCGACGACCTCGAGTACGGCATGGCCGCCGCCGTTGCCCGGTGGACGGGGCAGGGCAAGCAGGTCGCCTACGTGCTGGCGACCAAGGGGGAAGCCGGCATCGAGGGCATGCCCCCCGGCCAGACCGCGCCGCTGCGGCAGGAGGAGGAGCGCCGCAGTGCCGCCGTGGCCGGGGTTTCTGTGGTGGAGTTCCTCGACCACCCGGACGGCCTGGTCGAGTACGGCGTGCCGCTGCGCAGGGATCTGGCGGCGGCGATCCGCCGCCACCGCCCGGACGTGGTCATCACCATGAACTTCGACCTCACCTGGGGCGAGGAGGGGCCGGTCAACCACGCCGACCACCGGGCGGTCGGGCTGGCCGCGATCGACGCCAGCCGGGACGCGGCGAACTCCTGGCTGTTCCCGGACGCGGGCGAGGCCTGGCACGGCATCAAGGCCGTCTACGTGTCCGGCGTCCTCGAACCGACCCACTTCGTCGACGTTACCGGCACCATCGAGGCCGGGATCGCCTCGCTCCGCGAGCACAAGGTCTACCTCGACGGGCTCGGCCGCGACTTCGACCCGGACGAGTTCCTGCGCAACATGGCCGGGTATGTCGGGCTGGCGGCCGGCTGCGAGTACGCGGTCGGGCTGCGGCGCTACCCGGCCGGCTGAGCGCGGCCCCCGCCGCCGCGCGCGAGGTCAGCCCACCGGCCAGGTGTGGACGGGCTGGTTGGTGCGCATCAGCTCGAGGTAGCTGGCCGTCATCTCGCGCAGCGCGGCGCCGCGCCCCAGCCGGTGCCGGGCCTGCAGCGCATGCCCCGTCCCGGCCTGCCAGGTCGCCCCGGTCCGGCCGATCAGGCACCGCTGCTCGATCACTCCCAGCAGCCGGTCGGCGTCGGCGGCGTCGATGCCCCGGCTCGTCAGGCCGTCCCTGGCCATCGGCAGCAGCCGCCGCAGGGTCAGCTCGGCCGCTGGCACCTCGCCCAGGCCCGGCCAGTACAGCCGGGAGTCGATCCCGCGATGGGCGGCTTCCATCAGGTTGTCCTGGGCGGCCGTGAACGACATCTGGGTCCAGATCGGCCGCTCGGCTTCGGCCAGGGTGTGGACAAGACCGTAGTAGAAGGCGGTGTTGGCCAGGATGTCGGCGACCGTCGGCCCGGCCGGCAGCACCCGGTTCTCGACCCGCAGGTGCGGCTCGCCGTCGTCGACCGCGTAAACCGGCCGGTTCCAGCGCCAGATGGTGCCGTTGTGCAGCGTCAGCTCGGCGAGCCCGGGAGTCGTGCCCACCTCGAGCTCTGCCACCGGGTCCGCGTCCCCGACCAGCGGCAGCAGCGCCGGGAAGTACCGGAGGTTCTCCTCGAACAGGTCGAACACTGAGGTGATCCAGCGTTCCCCGAACCAGACCCGGGGCCGGACCCGCTGCTTCTGCAGCTCTTCCGACCGGGTGTCGGTTGACTGCTGGAACAGCGCGATCCTGGTCTCCGCCCACAGCTCGCGCCCGAACAGGAACGGCGAGTTCGCGCCGACCGCGATCTGCACCCCGGCCACCGCCTGGGCGGCGTTCCAGTAGCTCCCGAACTCCTCCGGGCTGACCTGCAGATGGCACTGGACGCTGGTGCCCGCTGCCTCGGCCATGATGCTGCCCAGGTGGGTCAGCAGCCGTTCCTGCCCGTCGATGGACAGCCGGACGTCCTCCCCGCGGGCGGCGCAGATCTGCTCGTTCAGCAGCCGGTAGCGCGGGTTCGGGGTCATCGCCTCGGTGGTGGCGTCCTGCTCGGTCAGCGTGGGCAGGATCCCGATCATCGCCAGCCGGGCGCCGGCCTCGCGGGCGCGGCTGTCGGCATGCTCCACCCGGCCGGTCAGGTCACGCTCGAGACCGGCCAGCGTGTCGCCGGACAGCGGCCGCGGGGCGAGGTTCACCTCGAGGTTGTACTGGCCCAGTTCCGGTGCCCAGTCCTGGTCGGCGATCGCGGCCAGCACCTGCTCGTTGCGCATGGCCGGGCGGCAGTCGCCGCCGACGAGGTCGAACTCGATCTCCAGGCCGACCTGCTGCGGGCCTTCCTTGAACCGGGACTCACGCAGCATCCGGTCCAGGACGTCGAGGCATCTGCGTACCTTGTCGCGGTAGAGTCGCCGGTCGGCCTGGCTCACGCGGATTTCAGGTACGTCCCTGCCCATGCGGCCCTCCACGTAGCGGCCGTCAACGGTCCCCTTCGCAGCGGCCTAGCGGTCTCCCCATCACAGATTGACATGCGATGCGGGACGTGACTAGACCGTGCGTTTCCGTATCTAACAGGTATTCAGGTGCGCTTTCAGCGATTCGCGGGGACATTGGCGGGCGGCGGAGCGGCCGGCCCGGCCAGGCCAGGCCGGCCCGGCGAGCCGGTGCCGGCGGAGGGGGAGAGCCCGGCCCGGGGACCTGGGGCACGCGCACGCTCACACGCCGTCACCGCGGTCGCGGTCAGCGCGGGAGCTGCGTCCCCCGGGCCGGGCCCCTGGTGCTACTGCTTGTGCTGGCGGCCCTTCCGCGACCGGGTCTTGCCGGTCCGGCTGGTCACCGCGAACGCGACCGCGCCCATGACCGTCACCGCCAGCGCAAGTTTCCACCACTTCATCCGAGATCCCCCCGTCCGTGACGTTGCGGCGCCTCATCATGCGCCGCACCCAAGTCAGGTCATTACCCGCCTGGTGACCCCGTTAGCCCTGATCGCGCCATCGGGCAGGGCTCGTGAAACTTCGGCCCGACCCGTCCGTCGCCGGCCGGCCGGGCCGACCGGCCGGGCCGCCGCGGCAGGCGGTGCCATGATGGGGCGGTGGCGATATCGGTGGACGCTCTCGTCAGCTATGTGGAACGGGCCGTGGACGACATGGCCGGGATCGTCGGCGGCCTCGGCGACGACCTGGCGGGCCAGCGCCCGCCCCTGCCCGGCGCGAACACGCCCTACCAGATCCTGCGGCACTGCCTCGGGGTCATGGACTACTGGGGCGGGGCCGTGGTGGCCGGGCGGGAGGTGCAGCGGGACCGGGATGCGGAGTTCCGCGCCGCCGGGCCGGTGGCCGGGCTGATCGCGGCCGCCGGGGAGGCCAAGATCCGGTTCCGGGCCGACGCCGCGCTGGCCCAGCCGGCCGGCCCGCCCCGCGCCAGCCATCCGTCCGCCGCCCGCATGGGGCTGGAGCTGACCTCCCAGGGCCATGCCCTGCTGCATGTGCTGGAGGAGGTCTGCCAGCATCTCGGCCAGCTGGAGCTCACCCGCGACCTGCTCCGCGCCGGCTGAGCCGCCCGGCAGGGACGGCTGCCCGGGGGATTCCGGCGTTCAGCCGGCGGCGACGGCGGCGGCCATCCGGCGCACGGCCTCCGCCACCAGGTCCGGTGAGGTGCCCAGGTTGAGGCGGGCGAAGCCGCGGCCGGCCGGGCCGAAATCCGGGCCGGGGGTGAGCGCCACTCTGCCCCGGGCCAGGAACGCCGCCGCCGGGTCGTCGCCGAGCCCCAGCTCCCGGCAGTCCAGCCAGGCCAGGAAACTCGCCCGCGGCGGCGAGTAGCGCGCCTGCGGCAGATGGTCGGCCAGCAGCCTGGTCAGCAGTGCCCGGTTCTCGTCGAGCTGGGCGATCAGCGCGTCCAGCCAGGGCAGGCCGTCGGTGAAGGCGGCGGCCGACGCGAGCACTCCGAGCTGCCCGGGAAGCAGTGCCTCCCAGCGCTCGGCCAGCAGCTTCCCGCCCGCCTCCGACCCCGCGACCGCCAGGCCGCACTTCAGTCCCGGGACGTTCCAGCCTTTCGAGGCCGATGTGAAGGTAAACACCCGTTCGGAAATCTCATGGTCGAGGGAGAGGAACGGCACGAACCGCGCGCCCGGCAGCGCGAGCGGCGCGTGGATCTCGTCCACCAGCAATGCCGCGCCGTGGCGCTGGCACAGGTCGGCGACCGTCAGCAACTGGCCGGCTGACCATACGTTCCCGGTCGGGTTGTGGGGGCTGCACAGCAGGTAGGCAGCGGCTCCCGGCTGGCTCAGCGCGGCGTCGACAGCGGCCGGGTCGAGGTCGTAGCTGCCGTCGGCGGCCCGGGCAAGCGGGGCCTCGATGATCCGCCGGCCGGAGAACCCGAACCGGAACCAGAACGGCGGGTACACCGGCGGGTTGATCACGATGCCGGAGCCGGGCGGGGTGATCGCGCTGATCACCTCGGCCAGGCCGGTCATCACGTCCGGGATCGGGAACACCTGCGCCGGGTCCGGCACCCATCCGAGCCGCCCGGCCGCGAAGCTGGCGAACGCCTCCCCCAGCCCGCCCCGGTGCCCGTAGCCGCAGTCCCCGGCCGCCATGGCGTCGGTGACCGCCTGCTTGACCGGCGCGGCGAGGTCGAAGTCCATCTCGGCGACGAACGCCGGGAGCACGTCGGCCGGGTGGGTCCGCCACTTGAAGCTCTTCCGCTGGCGCAGCGCCGCCAGGTCGCAGGTTCCGAGCATGCTGTCCACCCGACGGATGCTAACCCGGCGCGCGCCCGCCGCCCCAGGCCGGTGCCACGGTGAGCCGGTCGGGCTGCGCCCGGTCCGCGGCGCCGTGGCTGGTGCTTGGCTGCTACCTGCTGGGGTCGCTGGCACTGACCTGGCGGCAGTGGACAGCAACCGGATACATGGGTAACCGGGGACACAGAGTTAGCGAACATTTGTAAATTGACCCGTCGGCCCAGGTCAGCGCCGGACCGCCCCGGTGACCAGCCAGGCCGTGCCGCGAGCACGGAGCGTGAGCGTCACGAACCGGGCGGCCAGCCACAGGCTGACGGCCAGCCACAGCGCGACCAGGCTGTCATGATCGGCCACCACGACCGCGGCGGCTGCCCCGAACACCGCCGCCGTGGCCACCCCGGCCAGCGCCAGGTAGTCCTGGTCGCCCGCCCCGATCAGCACCCCGTCGAGCACGAACACCACCCCCGCCACCGGCTGCTGCAGCGCCGCCACCAGCAGTACGGCCAGCAGCAGCCGCGTCACCGCCGGCGAGGCCGCAAACAGGCCAGGCAGCACCGGCCGCGCCGCGAGCAGCAGCAGCCCGAACACGCTCCCGTAGGCCACCCCCCAGCCGATCATCCGGCGGGTGGCGGCCCGCGCCCCGGCCACGTCCCCGGCGCCCAGGTACTTCCCGGTGATCGCCTGGCCAGCGATGGCGATCGCGTCCAGCGCCAGCGCCAGCAAGCTCCAGATCCGGAACGCGACCTGGTGCGCGGCGATCGCGGCATCTCCCTGCCGGGCCGCGATCGCGGTGGTCATCACGAGCACTGCCTGCAGCGCCAGCGTCCGCACCACCAGCGACGCCCCGGCCAGTGCCGCGGCCCTGACCCCCGCCAGATCGGGCCGGAAAGCGACCCCGGCCCGGGCCGCGCCACGGGCCACGACCACCAGGTAGACGGCGGCCGTCCCGTTCTGGGCGATCATCGTCCCCCACGCAGAGCCTGCCAGTCCCCAGCCGGCCCCGAGGACCAGGATCCCGTCCAGGAAGATGGTCACCAGGTTCCCGGACAGGGCCACGGCGAGCGGGGTACGCGTATCCTGCAGCCCGCGCAGCACCCCGGTCCCGGCCAGCACGGCGAGCATCGCGGGCGCGCCGAGCAGGCTGATCCGCAGGTAGGTGACCGCGCCGGCGGTGACGGCCGGCGACGCGCCGAAGGCCCGCACGATCGCCGGTGCCAGCGGCCAGCCAGCCGCCAGCACCACCGCCCCGATCGCGGCCGCCAGCCACAGCCCGTCGATGCCCTGCCGGATCGCCGCCTGCCGGTTACCGGCCCCGATCTGCCTGGCCACGGCGGCGGTCGTGCCGTAGGCGAGGAAGATCGACAGGTTGACCAGGGTGGTGAGGGCCTGGCTGGCGACGCCGAGGCCGCCGAGCGCCGTGGTGCCCACCCGGCCGACGATCGCCGAGTCGGCGAGCAGGAACAGCGGCTCGGCCACCAGCGCACCGAACGCGGGCACCGCCAGCCGCAGGATCTCGGCGTCCTGCGGCCGGGCCAGCCGGGCCGTGACCCGGGCTGCTATGCGGGGACGAGTCCTGGTGCCGTCCCGGGATGCGGGGGGGTCCACGTCCCCGGATGCTAACCGCAAGAAAGACGTACCTGCAACCAAATTGCAATCCAGGCAGAAGCCTGCCTGCCTGTGTTACCAGGTCATCTGGGGCGCGACGCGCAGGGCATACTGCAGTTCCCGGTAACCGGCTGGCCGCTGCGGCAGCAGCGTGCCTCCTGCCCCCGAGAACCCGCTTCCGGTCAGGGCGCCCAGCACATTGAGGTCATGGCGCGGCTGGAGCACGATGAGCCGGCTGCCGGTGCGGTCGGACCAGGCGACGGTCTGCTGCGGGCTGCCGCCCCGGCCGGGGCGATAAGTCCACCGCCATACCCACGGCGCCAGCGAGCGCAGCAGCGCGCCGGTGCGCGCCGAGTACACGGCCAGCCGGCCGGACCATCGGCCCTTGAGCGATCGCCGGAATGGTTCTGTTGCGACGGAGGCGAGCAGCTTCGTGCCGTCCGGGGTGATGAACGGCTGAGCCGGGGCCGGCACATCAGCCAGAGCGGGCAGCACGAGAAGCCGGCCGGAGGCCAGGCCGGTGCCCGGCGCCATGGTGTCGAGCAGGCGTACCTGCGTGGTGCCTGGCGGCCGGTAGCGCTCCCTGACCGTTGGCGGCTTTCCCCGCAGGCGCGGCATGATCTGCTGGTGGAGGGCCAGCGTGCGCCCGTCCGCCGTCCATGCTCCCTGCCGGTTGAGCACCGGCCGCCACGGCGCACGCGGCATGGCCCACTGCCGCGCCTGGCCGGTGCCCAGCGTGATCACCTGGACCACCGCGGCCTGGCCGCCGCCGCCGGAGGCCACCGCCAGCCTGGTGCCGTCGGGCGAGAGCGCGATCGTTGGCCCCTGCCCCGGGGTCACGGCGCGCGGGAGGGACAGTCCAGAGACCCGCACGTGGCCGCCCGCCATGATGCGCAGCAGCAGGAACTTCATCGGCGTCCGCATGTCCCGCCTGGCCAGCCTGGGAGATGGTCCTGCGTTCCGCTCCCAGTAGCGCACGGCGCCGAGCACGAACCTGTCACCGTTGGCGTCGGCCGTCAGCAGGCTGAAATCGTTGCAGGGCTTCGGCGGGGTGATGGTGGCCAGGAGCTTCCCCGTAGCGGTCGCCCGGACCTTCAGGTAACGGCCATCCACCGAACTGCTGGTGTCCGTGCCGTGCGCGACGTAGTGGTAAATGTCCCCCTGGACGGTGTACGCGTAATAGCCGGGGATCCTGGAGTACTGGACCGGGGCGCTCGCGAGCGGGCCGTTGATGTCCCCCTGGTCAGGGCCGCCGCCGGGGCCGAGCCGGCCGATCGTGACGCCCGCCGCGCCAGCCAGCACCACGACCGTCAGGCCGGTGAGCAGATAGCGCCGCCGCTGGCGGCGGCGTGCCTCCCTGATCAGTGCCTCCGGTTCGGAGCCGGCACCTGACCGCGAGCGTGGCGGGGCGGTGGTCATTGCGGCTCCACCGAGACTTGGTCGATGATCGCCGCCAGTTCGTGCGGCTGGTACCCGAAGCGGCGGGCCAGCGTCACCAGTTCGCGCGCCTTGGCCACTACCGGGCTGCGCTGCGGCGCGATCCCGGTGACCGAGACGCCGCGGCCGCGGCGGAACTCCACCAGCCCCTCGTCCCGCAGTGTCCGCAGCGCCCGCAGCACGGTGTTGGCGTTCACTCCCAGCACCGCCGCCAGATCCCGGGCTGGCGGAAGCCGCTCGCCTGCCCCGGCCTCCCCCTCGACGATTGCCCGGCGGATAGCCGCAGCCACCTGCTCGTGCAACGCAACCGGGCTCGCCGGGTCAATCTCCAGCATGCCGTTAGTGCTACTCACATTAGCACCATACTGCCGGGCCAGCGGACCGGCAATGGCTGGGCCGCACGCGGGCTGGCCGGGGCGGCGAGCATCTGCTGGGATGAGTGACATGGCCCCCACCACCCGGCGCGGGCGCTGGACGCTGACCGACCGCGTCCGTTCGCCGTGGCACTACCTGCCGCTGGAGGTCCCGCCCGGGACGACCGGGCTGCGGGCCGAGATCGGCTACGACCGTTCCGCCGGGGTGCTGGATCTCGGGTGCCTGGGACCGGCCGGGTTCCGCGGCTGGTCGGGCGGGGCGCGCCGGTCGTTCACGATCACGGCCGCCGAGGCCACCCCCGGGTACCTGCCGGGCGAGCTGGAGCCCGGCACCTGGCAGGTGATTATCGGGCTGCACCGGCTGCCGGCGGACGGCCTCGAATACGAGCTCACCACCGAGATGAGCAGGTCGCCCGGCGCGCTCGCGCCGGGGCCCCCCGCCAGGCCGCCGCCGCCGCGGC
>JAIRTY010000031.1 GCA_031254715.1 Nocardiopsaceae bacterium
CCTGGGATGCGCCACCCCGGGACGCGGCAAATGCCGGCATCCGCCCGGCCGCGGATGCCGATGGCCTGCTGGAGCTGGACCGGCGGGCCTTCGGCGGGCCGCGGGAGGGACTGCTGCGCAGGATCCTTGGCGAGCCCGGCAGCAGCTGCCAGGTGCTGTACCGGGACGGCCGGGCGGCCGGGTACCTGATCGCGCGGGAGGGCAAGCTCGGCCCGGGCTGCGCGCCCGACGCCGCGGCTGTCGGTGGCCTGGTGCGGGCCGCCGCCTCCGGCGCCGCCGCTGGCACGCGGCTGCAGGTGCCGGCCGGCGGCCGCTACCTGGACCCGCTGCTCGCGGCGGGGTTGCGGGAACGGCGGCGGCTGACGCACATGCGGCTCGGCGACCAGGTGCTCCCCGGCGAGCGCGGCCTGCTGCTTGCACAGATCAGCTACTCCGCCGGGTAGGCGCGCCGGGCGGACCCCGCCGGCCGGCGGGCGGTGCGCTCACTCGGGGAGGGTGAGGATCTCGTAGCCGTCGCCGGTCACCAGGATCGTGTGCTCGAACTGGGCGCTGCGCTTGCGGTCCTTGGTGACGACCGTCCAGCCGTCCGGCCAGATGTCGTAGTCCACCGTGCCGAGGGTGAGCATCGGCTCGATGGTGAAGGTCATCCCCGGCTCCATCACGAGGCTGACCTCCGGGTCGTCGAAGTGGGGGACGATCAGCCCGGAATGGAACGTGGTGCCGATCCCGTGCCCGGTGAAGTCCCTGACCACGCCGTAGCCGAACCGGCGCGCATACGACTCGATGACCCGCCCGATGGCGTTCAGCGGGCGGCCGGGCGCCACCACCCGGATACCCCGCATCATCGCCTCCCTGGTGCGCTCCACCAGCAGCCGTGACTCCTCGGCCACGTCGCCCGCCAGGAACGTCGCGTTGGTGTCGCCGTGCACCCCGTCGATGTAGGCGGTGATGTCCACGTTGACGATGTCGCCGTCCTCGATCACCGTGTCGTCGGGGATCCCGTGGCAGATCACCTCGTTCAGCGACGTGCACAAGGACTTCGGGTAGCCGCGGTAGCCGAGCGTGCTCGGGTAGGCGCCATGGGCGATCAGGAACTCGTGGCCGGCCCGGTCCAGGTCGTCGGTGGTGATTCCGGGCCGGACGTGCCGGCCGACCTCCGCCAGCGCCTGCGCGGCGATCCGGCCCGCCACCCGCATCCGTTCGATCGTCGCGGGGTCCTTGACGTCAGGCTCCCCGATCCACGGGCGCTTCTTTCCTACGTACTCCGGCCGCGCGATGCCGGCCGGAACCTGCCGCGGCGGCGACAGCCGCCCGGGCTGGAGCGTAGTCGTCATGATCTGGGAGTCTAGTGGGCATGACCGACGAGCAGCGCTGGTGGTACTGCCTCCGCCACAACCGCGTTGAGGGCGAGGACGGTTGTCCCGGCAAGGACCGGCTGGGACCCTATCCGACCCGGGAGCAAGCCGAGCACGCGCTGGAGACCGTTCGGGAGCGTAATGAGGAATGGGACGAGGCAGATCGTGACCCGTCGGGCTGACCCGCGGCGGCGGGAAATGGCGGCCGCCGGATCCGGCCGCATTTAGGGTGAGAACGGTGGCCTGCGCGGGACGGCCGGCGAGGAGGAACGGACGTGAGCGGTGACTGGGCTGGCGGCGGGCTCCCGCCCGCCGCCCGGGCCCGGCTGGCCGAGATCTCCGGCAGCGGCACCTGGGGCTCGGCCCTGACCACCGACGAGTTCGCTGCCATCCGCAGCGCCGGCTTCGAGCCGGTCGGCCAGGTGCTGGGCGCGACCGTCTACAACGTCGGGTACACCGGCGGCTATGGCTGCCCGGGCGGGCTCGGCGGGGGGATGTTCGGCGGGCCGCTGGCCGGCGTGACCCAGGTGTCCGGCCAGGGCGGCTGGGGGTCGTTCGCGGCGCTGGCCCAGACCATGTACCAGGCGCGGCAGCAGGCCATCGGGCGGATGGCGGCCGAGTGCGCCGCGCTCGGCGGGCATGGCATCGTCGGGGTCGCGCTCACGATCGGGCCGTTCCCGGCCGGGGGGCTTGAGTTCAAGGCCATCGGCACCGCCGTCCGTGGCCGGGATGCCGCCGCCCCGCCGCGGCCGTTCACCTCCGACCTGTCCGGCCAGGACTTCGCCAAGCTGATCATGGCCGGCTGGGTGCCGGCCGGGCTCGCGCTCGGCATCTCGATCGGGGCCAGGCACGACGACTGGCGGACCCGCAGCCAGCGGTACTGGGGCGCCGGCAACACCGAGGTGGACGGCTACACCGAACTGGTCGGCCATGCCCGGCACGACGCCCGGGTCCAGCTCGAATCCGACGTCCGGCAGCTCGGCGCCGAGGGGGTCGTGGTGTCCACCATGCAGATGAACATCCGGGAGCGCGAGTGCCCGGTGCAGGAGGGGACCCGCGATCACATCGCCGAGGTGACCATCATCGGGACCGCCACCGCCCGGTTCGCACCGACGGCCGCCCCGCACCCGGGCAGCCTCGCTGTGCTCTCCCTCGACCCGCAGCGCCGGCAGGCGGCGCGGGTCCGGCTGGGAGGCGGGCGTGCCAGCTAACGACGCACCGAATCCGGAGACAGCGATGACCGAGCAGAACGCCACCGAGCTGAACGCGGCCGGGGTCCCGCAGGATGCGATGCGCCGGCTGGCCGAGCTGCGGCCGGGCCAGCCGGGCGCCATCTTCACCTCCGACCTGTCGGTGAACGAGTTCCTGCTGGTGCGGGAGGCCGGGTTCCGCCCGCTGGGCCTGGTGCTCGGGAGCTCGATCTACCACGTCGGGCTGCAGATCGGGCGGTGGGGCCGCAACCAGGAGCTGGACGTGCTGTCGCAGGCCATGTACCACGCCCGGGAGCTGGCCATGACCCGGATGGAGGCCGAGGCGGACGCGCTCGGGGCGGACGGCATCGTCGCGGTGCGGCTCGACGTCGAGATGAAGGAGTTCGGCTCGGACATCGCCGAGTTCATCGCCGTGGGCACGGCGGTCAAGGCCGAGGACGGCGCGGGCGGCGGCGGGGTCAGCAACTGGCGCAACAACAAGAACCAGCCGTTCACCTCGGACCTGTCCGGGCAGGATTTCTGGACCCTGATCCGGGCCGGGTACGCGCCGCTGGGCATGGTGATGGGCTCGTGCGTGTACCACATCGCCCACCAGCGGCTCGGCGGGGTGCTGTCCAACCTGGGCCGCAACGTCGAGATCGAGCAGTTCACGCAGGCGCTGTACGACGCGCGGGAGCTGGCCATGAGCCGGATGCAGGCGGAGGCGGAGGCGCTGCACGCCGAGGGCATCGTGGGCGTCCAGCTCCGGCAGCACAGCCACACCTGGGGCTCGCACACCACCGAGTTCTTCGCAATCGGCACCGCGGTCCGGCCGCTGCGCGAGGACCACGTGATCCAGCGGCCCACCATGGTGCTCAGCCTCGACGCCTAGCCTCGCTCGTGGCCGCCAGCCCGGTGCCCGGCGCCGGGGTCGTGGACTCGCACCACCACGTCTGGGACCTGGCGGTGCGGCCGCAGCCGTGGCTCGACCAGCCCGGCCTGGAGCCGCTGCGGCGGGCGTTCACCGAGCCGGACCTGCTGCCGCAGGCGCGGGCGGCCGGGGTGACCGCGTCCGTGGTGGTGCAGACCGTCGTGGAACCGGCGGAAACCCCGGAACTGCTGTCGCTGGCCGCCGGCAGCGGCCTGGTTGCCGCCGTTGTGGGGTGGGCGGACCTGCGGGCGCCGGACGTGGCGGACACGCTCGCGGCGCTGCGGGCCCGGCCCGACGGCAGCTTCCTGCGCGGCATCCGCCATCCGCTGCTGATAGAGAACGACCCGGAGTGGCTGCTGCGCCCGGACGTCCGGCGTGGCCTGGGCGCGGTCGCGGCCGCCGGGCTCTGCTTCGACCTGGCGGTCATGCCGCATCAGCTGCCGGCCGCGGTGGCCGCCGCGGCTGCGCACCCGGGCCTCACTTTCGTGCTCGATCACCTCGGGAACCCGGAGCCCCGGCCGGCGGGCCCTGATCAGCGCTGGGCCGGCCTGGTGCGCCAGTTCGCCGCGCTGCCCAACACGGCCTGCAAGCTGTCCGGGATCCTCGGCGAGCTGGACCCGGCCGGCCTGGCGCCCTACGCCGAGACCGTGCTGGCCGCGTTCGGGCCCGGCAGGCTGATGTTCGGCACCGACTGGCCGGTGTGCACGGTGTCGGCGTCGTACGCCGGGGTGGTCGCCGCCGGGCGGGCGGTCACGGCCGGGCTCAGCCCTGACGAGCGGGAGGCGGTCCTCGGCGGCACGGCGTGCCGGGTCTACCGCCTGCGGACCCTACTGCCGGAACCAGCCGAGTAGCAGGTGGTTCAGCTCACCGGGCGCGTCCAGCGGGATCCAGTGGCTGGCGCCGGTGATCTCCTCGTAGTGCCAGGGCCCGGTGACGAACGCGGCCGACTTCCGCATCCGCTCGCCGTCCAGGTAATGATCGTTCGTGGACCAGATGCCGAGGGTGGGCACCGTGACCGGCGGGAGCTGCGGCGGCGGGCCCGGCAGCCGTGGCGCGAGGTTCGCGCGGTACCAGTTCAGCGACGCGGTCAGCGCGCCGGGCCGGGACAGGTCGGCGAGGTACTGCTGCTGGTCGCCGTCACCGCGGCTGAACTCGCGGAACCAGGCCCAGCCGTCGTAGGCGATGCTCGCCTCCGCGATCCCTTCGAACTGGAAGAACAGCTGGTACCACGCCATCTCCTGCTGCCGCACGGTAGGCGGCGCGAACGGGTGCGGCACCGACAGCGCGGTGAGCGTGCGCACCCGGTCCGGCAGCAGCGCGGCCGCCAGCCAGGCCACGGCCGCGCCCCAGTCGTGGCCCACGACGTGCGCCGCGTCAGCGCCGAGCGCGTCGAGGATGCCGGCGACATCGGCGACCGAGTTCCGCAGCCGGTATCCGGCCACGTCCGCCGGCTTCCCTGAGCGCCCGAAGCCCCGCAGGTCGGGCGCTATCACCCGGAAGCCGTGGCCGGTCAGGAACGGGATCTGGTGACGCCACAGCCGTGCCGAGTCCGGCCAGCCGTGCAGCAGCAGCACCGGGGTGCCGCTTCCGTGCTCCTCGACGTACAACGAGACGCCGTTGATCTCGAACGTCGTCCCCGGATCCGGGCTCATGCCAGCATCCGCAGCACCTCGGCGCGGGACGGCCCGGGCGGGGCCGGGAGCGCCTGCCCGTCCGCCGCCGCCAGCGCCCGCTCCGCAAGGCCGGGACGGCGCAGCACTTCCGCCGGAGCCGCGAGCATTCCGATGATCTCCGACAATGCCCGGAACAGGCCCGCGTCGGCCATCGCGGCCACCTGCAGGGCCTGGCCAGCTGCCTGCGCCCGCGCCGGCGCCGGGCGTGCCGGGGACGTGTCCCCGCTGATGGACGCGTTGACCTGATCGCGGCGGGCCCGGTCGAGCCCGACCGTGTGCCGGTACCAGGGCGTCACCGTGGCCTGCGTCATCTTGTCATGGGCCCGGGCAAGGGCCATCGGGTCCCCGAGCTGCTCGCGGACCACGCCCGCGGTCCCGGCGGCCTGCATGAGCCCCATGGTGATTCCCCTCCCGAGCGACGGGTTCGTGCACATGGACGAGTCACCCACGGCGACGATACCGGTCGCGACCGGCGTGCCGTCGACGGCGAGGCGGCGGTACCGGTCGACGATCCCGCTCATCGCCACGAGCCCGGTGACCGGTTCCCCGTCCAGGAGGTGGGCGTGCAGCGGGCAGGAGGCCACCAGCGCAGCCCACGGGCCCGGCTCCCGGAGCCGCTTGAGTGCCTGGTCGCGTGAGGATATGTAGATGGTGACCGACCACACCCCGCAGTCGCCGGGCAGGGTAAGGAGCGAGAAGCAGTCGAAGTGCGTCAGCAGCCCGGCCCGGAACGGCGGCGGCGCGGCGCCGACCGGCCGGAAGTAGCGCGTGTAGTAGGTGAACCCCGAGTCTTCCTGTTCCTCCTCCGGGCTCTGGGCGCCGATGGCGGCGAGCCAGGCCGGCAGCGGCGACCGCCGTCCCATCGCGTCGATGACCAGGTCAGCAGCTATCTCCTGGCCATCGGAGGTCCGGACCCCGGTGATGTCGGGCACGCCCGGGGCGACCGGCGTCCCGGTCAGCAGGCCGGTGACGTGCACCCCGCGGCGGACGCCGGCAGCCTGCTCGGCCACGGTTGCCACCGCGTACTCAGTGACCGGCCGGCGCCCGGTCACGGTGACGAACTTCCCATCACCCTCGCGCGGTGCCCGGTCGGTGATGACCGGCGGCATGAGCGCGAGCGTGTCGAAGCTGGCCGCCCCGGCCCCGGTCAGGGCTTTCGTGACCTCGGGCAGGTACTCGTCCAGGATCAGGCGGCCGCCAGGATGCAGGTAATGGGGGAGGCGGAACTGTGCGACGCCCCGCCGGTCCCAGTCCTGCACCGCTTCGTCCGGGGAACCGGGAACCGGCTGCGGGTCCCGTTCCAGCACTGTGACGTCGTGCCCCTGCCTGGCCAGCATCGCCGCGGTCGCGAGACCGATGACGCCTCCGCCCAGGACGACAATTCCGGGCATTGCGCCCACCCCCCGTATTACGCCCCTTGCGGGCAAAAGCTTAGGGGGCGGCGGGCGCGAGGGCCACCGGCCGCGGCCGGCTTTCCGGCGTGATCCCGTCAGCCCTCGAAGGCCTGCCTGGCCATCTCCCTGCCCTCCCTGGCCAGCCCCAGGAACCCATACGTTCCCTGGTCGCGCAGTTCCCTGGCGGCGGCTGCCACCGCTCCCAGCGCGACGTACGTGAACGCTCCGCCCACCGAGATGCGGCGCACCCCGGCCCCGGCCAGTTCCGCCACCGACGGCCCGCCCGGCAGCGTCAGCACGTTGACCGGCCGGTCCACCGAACGGACCACCTCCCGCACGTCCGCCAGGCTGGTCAGCCCGGGCGCGTACAGCACGTCCGCGCCCGCCTCCTGGTAGGCCTGCAGCCGGTCGATCGTGTCAGCCAGGTCCTGCCTGCCGTGCAGGTGGTTCTCGGCCCGCGCGGTCAGCACCAGCCGCGTGCCCCCCGCCGTCCCCGGCCCCCCGCCGGCCTGCCCCGCGTGGGCGGCCTCGGCCGCGGCGGCGACCCGGTCCACCGCGAGGGCCCGGTCGTAGATCGGGTCGGAGTCATCCCGGGTGAAGTCCTCGACCGAGCATCCGGCCAGCCCGGTGCCGGCCGCCAGCCGGATCGTCTCGGCAACGTCAGCGGGCTGGCTGGCGAACCCGTCCTCGAGGTCGGCGGACACCGGCAGGCTGGTCGCGGCGGCGATCGCTGTCGCGTGGGCCAGCGCCTCGTCCCTGGTCACCGATCCGTCCCCGCGCCCCATGGTGGCCGCGAAGCCGCTGCTGGTGGTGGCGAGCGCGGCGAAGCCGAGCGCCGCGAGCAGCTTCGCCGAGCCCGCGTCCCAGGGGTTCGGGATCAGCAACGGCTCCGGGCCGTGGTGAAGTTCGAGGAAGCGCTGTGCCTTGTCCTGGTTGCTGGTCATGCGGCCAATGTAGGGGG
>JAIRTY010000072.1 GCA_031254715.1 Nocardiopsaceae bacterium
GTCCCTGCCCGGAGCGGAGCCCGGCCCGCCGCCCGGGCGCCCTCACAGGCCCGGTCGAGCAGCCAGGCCACGGCGGGTGAGCGGGACTCGTCTGAGTGCCGGGCGTACACGGTCCGGAACGAGCCGTCGCCCGCGAGCAGCACCGCGCACCAGTCCGCCAGCCTCGGCACGACCGCCTCGCCCGCGATGGCCATGATCTTGTCTGGGACGAGTCCGGCACATGTCAGGTCGCGGGCGATCACCAGGGCGCCGATCCGTTCGCGGCGAAGGCGGTCCAGGTCGGCCCGCCGGGCGCGGTCCAGCGCGGGCCCTGCCCGGTCGGCCAGTTCGGCCAGCAGGGCGGCCGCGGCGCCGCTGCCGAAGGCGTCCGGCGCGGCCGCGGTCACCGACAGCAGGCCGGTCACCCGCCCCTCGACCAGGAACGGCACCGTGACCGCGGACGGTGCGCGGGCCATCTGCCCGGGCCGGGCAGGGGCTACGGCCCCGGCAGCGCCGCACAGCCGCAGCTCGCCGTCCTCGTCGGCCAGGAGGATGCAGGCGGCATCCGCCCCGGCCGCCATCCGAGCGGCCTCAGCCGTGCTGTGCAGCAGCTCCGCGTAGCCGGGCTCGCCGGTCAGCCCGGCAGCGCTGCCGCCGTCAGCTGCGGCTGTCGCCGCGGCGAGGCGGCTCTGCGCCGCGGCAGCCTGCCGGATCGCCGCCGCGAACGTGCCCGGCCCGTCGGGCGCCGCATCCAGTCCGTCGTCCGCGCCCGGCGGCGGGCTGCCGAGCCCGATCCGGAACCACACCGCCTTGGCGGTCCGGCCGTAGGTGACCCCCCACGCCGAGGCCAGCGCGGCGGGCAGGAGCAGCCCGCGGCCGCTGGTCCGCTCGGCCGGCACGTGCTCGATGTCCGGTGGCTCCGGCACGAGGCTGGTGGGCTGGCTGTCCCGGACCGCGACCTCCACGCCCTCGTCCGCCAGCGTGCACGTGACCTGGACCTGGGTGCCCGCATGCACGACCGCGTTGGTCACGAGCTCGCTGGTGAGCAGGACCGCGTCATCGACGAGCCCGCGGCCATCGGAACCGTTTCCGCTCGTCACCCAGGTCTCCAGGGTGTCGCGCACGAAACGGCGAGCCGCGGCGGCTGCCGCGGGCTCTGGCTGGTATGCCGCCGTGGCGACGAGCTTGTCCGGTCTCCCCACGTGCCCTCTTGAATCTCAGCGGCTGGCCCAGCGGGCTCGCGCGCTCCCGGCCGGCCTGGGTCAGCGGCCTGCCGGCCGAAGGTCAGCCAGTCGATCCCATCGTGACAGAAGCGGGGCTGGTTTCCCGGCTGTTCACGCAGGATGGTCGCGGGTTTGCGGTGGCCGTGACCATCCGTTGCCGGCAATGTACTCGCGCACCACTTTTGCCGGTACTCCGGCGATCACGCAGTAGTCGGGCACCGGTCCCCGTACCACCGAGCCCGCGGCGACCACCACGTTCCGCCCGATCCGCGCGCCGGGCAGCACGATGGCCCCGGCTCCCAGCCAGCTGCCGGCGCCGATGGATACCGCGGTATTGCTTGGCCACTGCCGGCCGATCGGTACCGCGGGGTCGTCGTAGCCGTGGTTCTGATCTGTGACGTAGACGTAGGGGCCGGTGAAGACGTCGTTGCCGATCTCCACCGACTGGTGGGCCACGATATGACTGCCCCGGCCGATAACGCAGCCGTCGCCCACCCGCAGCACCGGCGCGTCGCCCAGGTCCTGGCCCGGGACCATGCCGGCGCACAGGCTGACGTCCCGGCCGATCAGGGTGCCGGTGCCGACCTCGATCCACTGCTCGCCGAAGATGGCCCCCGGCGGGAACGCGATCAGCGACCCGGCTCCGAACTCCGCGAACCGGCGCCCGGCCGGGGTGTCAGCCGTGATCGGGCCGGCCTGCTGGGCCGCCCGCCAGAGCCGGTGCACCAGCCGCCAGGCCACCGCCCGGCCCACCCGTGCCGGCCCGTGACGGTACCGCGCCAGACTGCCCATCTCTGACATGACCGATCACGCTACCTGTCGCCGGGCCCGCTGCCGTCCCGGTCGCCGTCCCGCCCGCCGGGCCTGGCGCTTGGCCTGCGGCTGGGCCTGCCGCCGCCAGCTGGCCGCAGGCCCCGTCGATCTCGCTGCCCCGCGTGTCGCGGATGGTCACCGGCACCTGCCGGGCCGCCAGCCGGGCGACGAACTCGCTGGTGGCGGCCGGGGTGGACGCCGTCCAGCGCGAGCCGGGGGTCGGGTTGAGCGGGATCAGATTGACGTGGGCGAGGCGGCCCGCCAGCAGCCTGCCCAGTTCGTCGGCCCGCCACGGCTGGTCGTTGACGCCGGCGATGAGCGCGTACTCCACCGACACCCGGCGCCCGGTGGCAGCCGCGTACTCCCAGGCCGTGGCCAGTACCTCGGCCACCGGCCAGCGCCGGTTCACCGGCACGAGCTCATCCCGCAACTCGTCGTCCGGCGCGTGCAGCGACACCGCGAGGGTTACCGACAGCCCTTCGGCCGCCAGCCTGCGCATGGCCGGGACCAGGCCCACGGTGGACACCGTGACCGAGCGCTGGGACAGGCCGAGGCCCCGCGGGACCGGGTCGGTGAGCCGCCGCACCGCGGCGATCACCCGCCGGTAGTTGGCGAGCGGCTCGCCCATGCCCATGAACACGACGTTGGAGACCCGGCCCGGGCCGCCGGGCAGCTCACCGCGGGCCAGCGCGCGCGCTCCCGCCACCACCTGCGCCACGATTTCGGCCGCCGACAGGCTCCTGGTCAGGCCCGCCTGCCCGGTCGCGCAGAACGGGCACGCCATCCCGCAGCCGGCCTGTGACGACACGCACATGGTGACCCGGCCCGGGTAGCGCATGAGCACCGACTCCAGGTAGGCGCCGTCGATGGCGCGCCAGAGGGTCTTGCGGGTCATGCCCTGGTCGCAGGAGAGCTCCCGCTCGGTGGTCAGCAGCCGCGGCAGCAGCGCCCCCGCCAGCCGGTCCCGGTCCGCCGCTGGCAGATCGGTCATGTCGGCCGGGTCATCGGTCAGCCGCCCGAAGTAATGCCGGGAGAGCTGATCGGCCCGGAACGGCCGCTCACCCAGTTCGGCCGCGGCCGCGCGCCGGCCGTCGGCATCGAGGTCGGCAAGATGCCGGGGCGGCTGACGGGGCGGACGGGCCGCCGCGGCGCCGGGGGCTGTCACTGGCACGACCCTCCGTTCGCGATGCGCTCGGGGCGCTGGCCCCGGCCATGTCAGCCGGGTTGGCCCCGTGAGGTGCTGGATGTCAGTAGATTTCGACCGTGGCGACATTGCGCAAGAGCGCGCGAGGCACCCGGGCAGGCGCCCGGCCGGCTCAGCCGGGCACGCTGCTGGCGAGCGAGAGCCCGTACGCCAGCCGCCGCGTGGCCGTCGAGTTCGACGGCTCCACCACCGCAGCCTACCTGTACGAAGCGCAGCAGGTCGTCGCCGTAACCTGGATCGCCAACCACCTGGCCGCCCCCGGCGCGGTCGACCTGTCGCGGCTCGACGCGGGCAAGGCGCCGGTCATGCCGGCAGATCACACCAAGCACCCGGCCGGCCGGGAACTGTTCGACGCGCGCAGCCTGCGGGCGCTCTGGTTCGAGGAAGGCGACGGGGTGGCCGTGGTGGACGGCGGGCAACTGCTCGCGGTCATCCCGGGCTGGTGCGACATGTCCCGTGGCATGCCTGGCTACAGCCGGGATGTGATCGGCCAGACGCCGTTCGGCTGGTCGCTGGATGACGCCATGGAAGGGCTGGGCGCGCGGGCCGACCGGGCCGCCGCCTTCTGGCGGTGGCGGTCGCGGGAGGACTCCTGGCCGGGGTTCCAGCAGGCGCTGCTGGGGCATCTGCTCGGGCGGCTGGGACCTGGCGCCCGCTACTGGGATGTCAGCAGCGGCCGGCAGCCGTTCGCCGGTGTGTCGGAGCGGCCGCCCTCGCCGCAGCGTCCGTACACGGTGCTGTCCACGGTGGGCATGAGCTGCCAGCGGATGCCGGTGGTGGAGCAGGTGGTGGAGGACGCGACCGCCAGCGCCCGGATCGAGCTGGCGCTGGCCACCACCATGTCCAGCCCGGACGCGGCCCGCATCTTCCTGTGGCTGGCCCAGTACCCGTGGCGGGCCGTGACCTGGTTCGGCTCCGGCCACACGATCCGCTGGTACCACGAGCCGGCCACGTTCCCGCTCGGCGGCGGGCAGGAGGCCGTGCTGCTGCTCGGCAACCCGTCCCAGCTGCTGGGGCCGGAGCCGCCGGACATGTCCGGCTTCACGTTCGGCGGGGACCCGGTGACCTGGCTCTGGGTCATCCCGATCACCGAGCGGGAACGGCTGCTCGCCAAGGAACGGGGCGCTGCGAGCCTGGTCACCCAGCTCGCCGCGCAGCGCCGCAGCTGGGTCATCGCCCCCTGAGCCCGGCTCAGTGCAGGTGCAGCCGGCTCGGTGCCGTTGCCCGATGCCGATGCCGGTCAGGACGGGGGCGGCAGGAAAACGGCCAGCAACAACCAGACCACAGGCGCGGTCATCAGCAGCGAGTCGATGCGGTCCAGGATGCCGCCGTGCCCCGGCAGTGCCGAGCCCATGTCCTTGATCTCCAGGTCGCGCTTGATCATCGACTCGGCCAGGTCGCCGAACGTGGCGGCGGCAAGCGCGCCCAGGCCGGTCAGCACGCCCTGCCAGACCTGGCCATGCAGCAGCAGCGTCACCGCGATCGCGCCGCCTGCGACGCAGGCGATCAGCGATCCGGCCAGCCCTTCCCAGGTCTTCTTGGGGCTGATCGACGGTGCCAGCAGGTGCTTGCCCATCAGCACCCCAGCGGCGTAACCGCCGACGTCGCTGCAGACAACGAGGATCAGGAAGGTGAGGGTCCGCCGGGCGCCGTCCGCCGGGGCCAGCATGAGCGCCACGAAGCTGGCCATGAGCGGCACGTAGAGCAGGGCGAATGCGCCCGCTGTCACGTCCCGCAGGTAGCCGAGGGCGCCGCGCGGAAGGCGCCAGGCCAGCACCGCGACCAGGGTGAGGGCCAGGCAGGCCACCAGCGCCCGCTCCCCCTCCCAGTAGGCGAGCGGGACCGCGGCGATGCCGCCGGCCGCCACCGGCAACAGCGGCGGCCGGATGCCGCGGACCGCCAGCGCCCGCCCGAGCTCCCACAGAGCCACCCCGGCCATCGCGCCCATGTACGCCAGGAACGTGGCCTTGACGGTGAACAGGGTGAGGAGCGCGATCCCGCCCAGGGTGATGCCGACCGCCAGCGCGGCGGGCAGGTTCCGGCCGGCCCGGATCCGGCCGCGGC
>JAIRTY010000110.1 GCA_031254715.1 Nocardiopsaceae bacterium
CTGGACCGGGCGGGGATCGGCGGCGCCGTGGTGTCCATGGCCCCGCCCGCCTACTTCTACGACCGTCCGGACTCCCTCGGACTGGGCGTGTGGGAAGCCGCCAACACCGGCCTCGCCGAGTTCTGCGCTCACGACCCCGTCCGCCTGCGCTGGCTCGCCCACCTGCCCATGCAGCATCCGGATGAGGCCATCCGGATGTACCGCAAGGCCGTCGTGGCGGGCTGCGCGGGCGCGGCGGTCGCAACCTCCATCGCCGGCCGTCGGCTGGACGGGGAGGAATACGAAGACTTCTGGGCGGCGGTGGAAGAGCAACGGCTACCGGTGCTGGTGCACCCGTACTTCAACGAACCGCACGCGGCGCTGCTCAGTTACTACCTGCAGAACGTCATCGGCAATCCGCTGGAGACGACGGTCACGGTCGAGCGGCTGATCTGCGCGGGCGTGTTCGAGCGCCATCCCGGGCTGCGGCTGGTCCTCATGCACGGCGGCGGCTTCCTGCCCTACCAGACCGGGCGGCTGTGCCACGCGCAGGGTGTGCGGCCGGAACTCGCGGATTCTCCGGCACCTGCCCAGATCTGGCGGGCGTTCGATCAGCTGTACTTCGACACCATCACCCATGACGCGGCCGCGCTGCGCTATCTGGTCGAGCGGGTGGGGGTGGACCACGTCGTCCTCGGTACCGACCTGCCCTACGACATGGGCCTGCACTCACCGCTGGAAACGCTGCGCGGTGCGCTTCCCGAGGAGGTGGTCACCCGGGTGGCGGGGGACAACCCGGGCCGGCTGTTCGGGATCGGCACCCAGCCAGCGACGGAAACCGGCTAAGGGGTACATCAATGTCTACTGCACCCGGGCCTGCCATCGAAGTTCTCCTGGACGGCTATGGCGTCAACACCAACCTGGGCCTGACGGCGCTGTGTTCCGTCCTGCTCATCGAGGGCACCGACGCCGCGCAGCGGCCGACCAGGATCCTCGTCGATCCCGCTCACGTGGGGCGCCGCACGTTCCTCTGGGAAGCGCTGGCCGCGCGCGGGCTTGGGCCGGCCGACATCGACATGGTCGTGCTGACCCATGCGCACTGGGACCATGTGCAGAACATCGACGTGTTCGATCACGCGCCGCTGTTCGTGCATCCCGACGAGCGCCATTACGCCCATTCCCCGCACCGGGAGGACTGGGCGACCCCCGCCTGGACCGGGGACATCCTCGAGCGAATGGACATCCGCGAGATCGAGGACGGTGACGAGCTCATACCCGGGGTCCGCGTCGTGGACCTGGCCGGCCACACAGTTGGCAGCGTCGGGATCACCGTGGAGAACTCCGACGGTCTCTCACTGATCACCGGTGATGCGCTGCACTACGCCCATGTGGCGCTCACCAGGGCCAATCCGCTGGTCTTCTGGGACCCCGATCAGGCCGTGGCCAGCATCGACCGGGCCGTGTCCCTGGCGGACGTCATCTACCCCGGGCACGACCAGCCGTTCCGGCTGACCGCCGACCGCAGTATCGAGTATGTCCGGCCCTTCTGCCTCACGATCACCGGAGCCACCCCGGACCGGCCCGGTCTCTCGTTCAGCGACGAGCGGGCCGCGCCGTGGAACATGCCCGGCATCGCAGACCTGGCGGGCCGCAAGGCAGAGTTCGAGGCTGCCGCGGCGGCCCGGCGCGCACAGCGCGAACGTGCTAGCGGCTGAGGCTTGCGGGGGCTGGCTGAATATTCCCGCGCGGGGCCATGGCCTCGATGTCGGTGACCACATTGATGAGGGCGGGACCGGGATGTGCCACGGCCTCCTGCATGGCCCCCGTGAACTCCGACGCCTTCCGGACCGTGAACCCCCGGACGCCCATCGTCTCGGCCATGGCGGCGAGGTCCACGTCGCGGAAGTGCCACAGCTCGTGGTGGCGCCCGGTCAGCTGACCGCCGTAGGCCTCGGTGTACGGGCCGATCTCCTGGTTCAGGGAGCGGTTGTTGTTGACGATGACGGTCACCGGTACCCGCCAGCGGGCCGCCGTCTCCAGCTCGGCGACGTGATACCACAGTCCTCCGTCACCCGTGAACAGGACGACCGGCCGCTGCGGGACGGCCAGCTGAGCACCGATCGCGGCTGGCAGCCCCCAGCCGAGCGAGCCGGCCGCGCGGATGTAGCCCTGGCCGGGCGTGGCCAGGTCGAGGTAGCCGCCTGTCCACATCCCGGCATGGCCGGTATCCGAGACGACCAGCGCGTCTGCGGGGAGGCAGCCGTTCAGCTCGGCGCAGAGCCGCTCGGGGCGGATGGGCTCGGCGTCGGAAGCCATCCGCGCACGCTCGCCGGCCCGCCAGCTCGACACGATCGCCTGGGCGCGCGCTGCCCACTCTGGGGCGGGCGGCTGGAAGCTGGCCGGGATGGCGGCCAGCAGCTGGCGCAGTCCCTCCCGGGCGTCGGACTGGATCCCGGCCGCGTGCGGGAAGTGCCGTCCCAGCTCGCTGGGATCGATGTCGAGTTGCAGGATGGCGGTCCCCGGGGGCGGAACCTGCCAGTTCAGCGTGACCTGGCTGCCGGTCTGGCTGCCGACGTAGAAGACCAGGTCCGACTCCATCAGCACCTGGTTGGCGCTCGCGCGTGAGTACAGTCCGGGCACGCCGATGCCGAGCGGGTGATCCCCGGGGACCGTGTCCTTGGCGTTCAGGGAGGTCGCCAGCGGGGCGCCCAGCCGCTCGGCGAGGGCGACGGTTTCCGGCCCCGCACCCGACCAGCGGACACCGCCGCCCGCGACGATCACCGGGCGGCGGGCGCGGGTGAGCATCGCGACCGCGCGATCGATCGCACCGCCCTCCGCCGCCGACCGGCTGGCAGGTACCCGGACCGGCTCCGCATCCACTTCGGCGTCGAGCTCCTGGTCCTCCGTGAGATCGCCGGTATGCCCGGCCAGTTCCAGGTGGACGGGTCCGGGCTTGCCGGCGGTGGCGGTGCGGAGCGCGTGCAGGAGCAGGTCCGGCAGCCGCGAGACATCGGGGACCACCGCGCTGAACTTGGTCACCGGCTTGAACAGCGGCAGGTCTTCGATCTCCTGGTAGTAGTTGCGGCTCCGGCTCCACGGGTA
>JAIRTY010000111.1 GCA_031254715.1 Nocardiopsaceae bacterium
CCCGCGGCCCGGTCCCAGGCCCGGAGCGGGTGACGGCCAGCAGGGCGGGTACAGGTCCGGTGCCCCGCGCTCCGGTCCCCGCCCTGGCCCGCGGCCCGGTCCCAGGCCCGGTAACAACCCGTTCAGCTCATCCGCCACCGGCATGGGCGTGACCCGCCCGCCGCGGCCAGCCCCGCCGTCGGGACGGGCGCCAGGGCGGCCGAGCCCGGCGGACATGGCCCGGCCGGGCGGGCCCCGGCCCAGCCCGAGCAACATGCCGCCGCGCCCGTCGGTCGGCCGCGGCCCGGGTGGTGGCGGTCCCGGCCGTGGCGGTCCAGGCGGGGGCGCACGGCCCGGCGGCCGCGGCGGCGGTCCCGGCGGCGGTGCCGGTCCCCGCGGCGGCGGTGGCGGCCCGCGGCCCGGGCTGGCCGGCCGTCCCGGCGGGGGCGGCGGCCGCGGCCGCGGCGGCACCGCGGGCGCGTTCGGCCGTCCCGGCGGCCGCCCGTCCCGCGGCCGGAAGTCCCGCAAGCAGCGGCGCCAGGAGTTCGACAACATGCAGGCGCCTGCCATCGGCGGCGTGCAGATCCCGCGCGGGAACGGGCAGGTCATCCGGCTGTCGCGGGGCGCCTCGCTGACCGATTTCGCCGACAAGATCGGGGTCAACCCGGCGTCGCTGGTCCAGGTGCTGTTCCACCTGGGCGAGATGGTCACGGCGACCCAGTCGGTGAACGACGAGACGCTGCAACTGCTCGGCGCGGAGCTCAACTACAGCGTGCAGGTCGTCTCCCCCGAGGAGGAAGACCGGGAGCTGCTCGAGTCGTTCCACATCGAGTTCGGCGAGGACGAGGGTGCCGAGTCCGATCTGCAGCCGAGGCCGCCGGTGGTCACGGTCATGGGTCACGTGGACCACGGCAAGACCAAGCTGCTCGACGCCATCCGGCACACCAACATGGTGGCCAGGGAGGCGGGCGGCATCACCCAGCACATCGGCGCCTACCAGGTCACGACCGAGGTGGACGGCGACGAGCGGAAGATCACCTTCATCGACACCCCCGGCCACGAGGCGTTCACCGCCATGCGGGCGCGCGGGGCTGAGACCACTGACCTGGTGGTGCTGGTGGTGGCCGCTGACGACGGGGTGAAGCCGCAGACCACCGAGGCGCTGAACCACGCCCAGGCGGCCGGGGTGCCGATCGTGGTGGCGGTCAACAAGGTCGACAAGGAGGGCGCCGACCCGCAGCGGGTGCGCTCCCAGCTCACCGAGTACGGCCTGGTGGCTGAGGAGTTCGGAGGGGAGACCCTGTTCGTCAACGTGTCGGCGACCCAGCGCACCGGCATCGACGGGCTGCTGGAGGCGGTCGTCCTGACCGCCGACGCCGAGCTCGACCTGCGCGCCAACCCCAGCCAGGAGGCGCAGGGCGTGGCGATCGAGGCTCACCTCGACCGCGGCCGGGGACCGGTGGCGACGGTCCTGGTCCAGCGCGGGACGTTGCACGTGGGCGAGTCGATCGTCTGCGGCGAGGCGTTCGGCCGGGTCCGGGCCATGCTCGACGAGAACGGCGAGCAGGTGCCGGATGCGCCGCCGTCCCGGCCGGTGCAGGTGCTCGGCCTGACCGCGGTGCCCGGCGCGGGTGACAACTTCCTGGTCGTCACCGACGACCGGGTGGCGCGCCAGATCGCCGAGCGCCGGGAGGCACGGGAGCGCAGCGCCCAGTTCGCGCAGCGCCGGCCCCGGGTCACGCTGGAAGACCTGGAGTCCGCGCTCCGGTCCGGGGAGCGGGAAGAGCTCCGGCTCATCATCAAGGGCGACGTGTCCGGGTCGGTGGAGGCCCTGGAGGACGCGCTGCTCAAGATCGATGTCGGGGAGGACGTCCTGCTCCGCGTCATCGGCCGCGGCGTGGGCGCGATCACCCAGGACGACGTCAACCTGGCCATCGCGTCCGACGCGGTCATCGTCGGCTTCAACGTGCGGCCGGCCGGCCGGGCCGGGGAGCTGGCCCAGCGCGAGGGCGTGGACATCCGTTACTACTCGGTGATCTACCAGGCGATCGACGAGATCGAGGCGGCGCTCAAGGGCATGCTCAAGCCCGAGTTCGAGGAGGCGCAGCTCGGGTCCGCCGAGATCCGGGAGGTCTTCCGGGTGCCGCGGGCCGGCAACATCGCCGGCAGCCTGGTCCGTTCCGGCACGATCACCCGCGGCAGCAAGGCGCGGCTGATCCGGGACGGCGTGGTGGTATCCGACAACCTCACCGTGGAGTCGCTGCGCCGGTTCAAGGAGGACGTCACCGAGGTGCGGGACGGCTACGAGTGCGGTATCGGCATCGGGTACAACGACATCAAGGTCGGCGACGTGATCGAGACGTTCGAGATGCGGGAGAAGCCAAGGACGTAAGGCGGCACGCGCTGGTCAGCCCGGCTGCCGGGACGGGGATATGGGCGTGTACGTCGGTGCCCTGACCCTGGACGTGCTGCTCGGGGACGTGCGCTCGCTCAAGCAGAAGCGGTCGGTCGTCCGCGGGCTCATCGCCGAGGTGCGGCGGCGCCATCCCGGCGTCGCCGTGGCCGAGACCGGCAGCCTGGACCTGTACCGGCGGGCCGAGTTGGGGGTAGCGGTGGTGGCGTCCGCCCCTTCGCACTGCGTCGCGGTGCTCGACGCCTGCGAGCGGCTGGTGGCCGCGCGGCCGGAGATCGAGCTGCTGTCCGCCCGGCAGCGGCTCGTGAACGATGAGGAGTGACAGGTCATGGACGGTCCCAGGGCACGCAAGCTGGCTGACCGGATCGCCCGGATCGTGGCCGAGATGCTGGAGCGCCGGGTGAAGGACCCGCGGCTCGGCTTCGTGACGGTCACCGATGCCAGGCTCACGAACGACCTGCGGGAGGCGACCGTCTACTACACCGTGTACGGGGACGATGAGGACCGCGCCGGGACGGCGGCCGCGCTGGCCAGCGCCACCGGCCTGATCCGGTCGGAGGTGGGCCGCCAGACCGGTTTGCGGCACACCCCGTCGCTGGCGTTCGTGCGGGACACGGTGGCCGAAGGCGCGCGGCACCTGGAGGAGCTGATGGACCGGGCGCGGGCGGCGGATGAAGCGGTGGCCGCTGCCCGCGAGAGTGCCGTTCCCGCGGGTGAGGCCGACCCCTACCGCACCCCGCCCGAGCCGGACGCGCCCGAGGGCCCGGGCGGCCAGTGAGCGCGGACCGGGTGGTGCGGGGCCATCGGGGCCGGGGGGAGTCCCCCCGCGGAGGCGCTGTGCCCCTCCAAACTGACACGGAAAGCGGGCTGGTCATCGTGGCCAAGCCTGCCGGGCTGACCTCACACGACGTGGTGGCGCGCATCCGCCGCCTGGCGGGAACCCGGCGGGTCGGGCACGCCGGCACCCTCGACCCGATGGCCACCGGGGTGCTCGTCATCGGCGTAGGCAAGGCGACCCGGCTGCTCGGCCACCTGGCCCTGACCGAGAAGCAGTACCTGGCCACGATCCGGCTGGGGCAGTCGACCGACACCGGCGACGCCGAGGGCACGGTGCTGGCCGGCGCGCCGGCCAGCGGCCTCACCCGGCCCGGCATCCAGGCCGCCGCTGACGACCTCACCGGTGAGATCCAGCAGGTCCCGCCCGCGGTCAGCGCCATCAAGGTGAACGGCCAGCGCGCCTACCGGCTGGCCCGCCAGGGCCGGGCACCGGCGCTGCCGCCCCGGCCGGTGACGGTCAGCCAGTTCCGCATCACCGCGATCAGGCAGGCCGGCGAACTGCTGGACGCCGACGCCGAGGTCACCTGCTCCAGCGGTACCTACGTCCGCGCGCTGGCGCGCGACCTCGGCGAGGCGCTCGGGACCGGTGGCCACCTGACCATGCTGGAGCGGACCCGGGTGGGGCACTACGACCTGTCCGCTGCCCGCACCCTGGACCAGCTCGCGCAGCGGCTGGAGGTGGTGCCGCTGGCAGCCGCGGCGGCGGACGCGTTCCCGGCCTGGCGGCTCACCAGCGCGCAGGCAGGTGCGCTCTCGCACGGGGCAACGCTCGCGATGGACGGCGCGGCCGCCGGCGGCGCGGGGCCGGTCGCCGCCTTCGGCCCGGACGGCACCCTGATCGCCCTGGTCGAAGACCGGGCAGGGCTCGCCCGCCCGCTCGCCGTCTTCGTCCCGTGACCGCCGGTGGGCGCCGGCCGTCACCGGCCGGGCTCCCGGCCCGCGCCGAAGCGGGCCAGGGTCCAGGCACGGTCGCGGGCTGCCAGCCGGTGGAAGCCCCGGCGGGCAAAGCCGGCCCACTCGCCGCCGGCCGCGGCGCGGGTGATGACCCGGCGCTCATACTTGGCCTGCGCCGCCAGCGCCGCCGCCAGCAGCGCCGTCTCCGGCAGGCCGGTGCCAGCGGCGAACGCGCCCAGCCGGGCCGCCGTGCCGCCCGCCCGCACCAGCCTGCGGTCGTGCAGGCCCGCCCCGCGGAGGGGAGACTCCGGTTCCCCGCCGGGCTCCCGTTCCTCGCCCACTGCCGCATTCTCCCCCCGGCGGGCCGTGGTCTGCGGGCACCGGGCCGGGCAT
>JAIRTY010000224.1 GCA_031254715.1 Nocardiopsaceae bacterium
GCGATCGCGCACCCGATGACGCCCCCGCCGATGACGACGATCCTGGCCATGGGGGCAATTGTGGCGGGTCAGCGGCGCCAGGCCACATAGACGCCCCCGACGCCCGCGAGGAAGGCGACCAGCATGAGCACGTCGACGAGCCCGATCGAGACGTGTGGCCCGAGCGGCGTCACGACGAACTGCCAGACCAGAACGAACGCGGCGCTGCCTGCGACCCAGGCCGCTCCGAACCGCTCCCACCCCTGGCTGCGGAACGGCAGCGGTCGCCTGAGGAGGGCGCGCACCACCGCGGCGATCCCGAACAGCGAGGCGAGGACCCAGAGTGTCAGGACCCAGTCCGGAGCGACCATCGAGATCAGAGGGGCGAGGAGCCACAGGAGCAGCGCGCCCCCGGCGAACGGCAGGGCCCGCCTGCTCCGGTCGAGGAGCTCGTTCCGATCGCTCGGCCAGGCCAGCACGTCGGCGCCGGTCCGGCCACCGAGCCTGCCCCGCCCGGCGGACCCGCGGTCCCAGGTCCGCACGATGGGCGTCCCCAGATGCGGCTGAGGAGGTGGAGCGCCGCCGGTGGGGACGGCGGCGGCTTCGGCGGCTCCCCCCGCCCAGGCGGCTCCCGGGCCGCCGGCCGCCCATGTGTGGCCGGCGGCTTCCACGTTCCCGGCGGGCTCGGTGGCGCCGGTGCCGTCAGGGGCGCGCGCGCCGGGCGGGGCCCAGGAGGGCGCGTGTGCGGGTGGAGGGGCGGAGTCCCACGGCGCCTCCGTCCAGCTGGCTCCGGACCGCCCGGACGGCGGCGGAGGTGCGGCCGGCTGAGGTGCGGCCGGCTGAGGTGCGGCCGGCGGAGGTGCGGCCGGCGGGGGCGGCGGGGGCGCGGGCGGCGGGGGCGGCGGGGCGGCCTGGAGCCCCGGGTTCAGCCTGGCCAGGCGGGCCGCCCGGTGCTGGTCGTACACCGCGCGCCGCTCGGGGTCGGCGAGCACGTCGTACGCGGCGTTGATGCGCTTCGCGCGCTCAGGTGCGAGCGGGTCGAGCGAGCGGTCCGGATGCCAGTACTGCAGCATCCGGTTGCGCGCGCGGTGCAGCTCCTCCGAGGTGGCGTCAGGCGGGACGCCGAGGATGTCGTAGAGATCGTCCAGATGCTCCACGAGGGGTCACATCCTCCCCAATATGAAGGAAAGTATCAGGCTCTCCATCGCGTTTCCGAAGACCATCGCCCCGAGGGCAAGGCTCGCGATCGTGACCGCGGTCTGTCGTGCCCCCACCCCTTCCCCCCGCGCGGCGGCCCAGGCCGCGGGCCCGACCACCACCAGGAACAGGGCCACGAGCACGACCGGATTGGGCACCCATTCCTGATCCAGTCCACCGAGTAGCCAGTTCGCGGCCGTGGCCCCACCGAGCGCCAGCAGCAGTGTGAGCAACCCCACGGACGCCCGCCGGACCGCTGTCCACGCCAGGTACCCAGCGGCGACGTACACCTCAGGATAGATGATCACCTTGTACCAGCCGTACTGCTGTACTTGCTGGCCCCCGGCCAGCACCAACATGGTGGCGGCGTAGGCGGCGGCCGGCCAGACGAGTAACAGCTGCAGGCGGCGATCGTGGCGCAGTGCGAGCATGCCGATCCCGATCCACCCCAGGAGCCACCAGCCGTCGCGCAGCCGGCGGTTGACGCCGGTGGGGTCCGCGATGAAGTCGAACGCCGCCAGCACCCCCTGACGGTTGCCGACCTGCTGGGTCCAGATGCGGAGGAACAGGTGCCAGTCGACGACGTAGCCGTAGACGGCGAATCCCAGCAGCCCCGCGACGCCGGATGCGCCCACGAGCACGGCTGCCCGGCGCTGCCCGAACACGAAGAGGATCACTAGGCAGATGCCGGCGACCGCGATCCCCGACACCTTCATGAGAGGCGCCGCCGCTCCGCACACGAGGAGCACCGCCAGCGAGAGACGGCGCCCCGCCGCGCCGTCGACGAGGCGGCGGGTGCAGAGCAGGGCCACCAGGAGCAGCACCGCCTGCAGCGACTCCGGCTCCGTCTCCCGCCCGAGCAGGACGGCCCCCGGCCCCGTCGCGAGCAGCAGCGCACCCACGATGCTCGCCCGCTTGCCGATCAACGGCCTTCCGAGCAGGTACGCGAGCGGCACCGTCGCGGTGCTGGCCAGGACCGGGATGATCCGGACCTGGCCGGCGGTGACCTGGCCCATCTGCCGGTCCCCGAGCAGCCACGCCCAGCCGCCCACGATGACGCTGAACAGGGGCGGGTGGTCCATCCAGTGGTGGACCATCCGGAACGTCTGGCCGAACGCGGCGAACGGGGTCCAGGACGGGTAGCCGGAGAACAGCGACCAGGTGTACGGATCACCGTGCTGCAGCAGGTTCAGCCCTGCCCACGCGAACTGGAGCTCGTCGGTGTTGTCGAGGAAGAGCGGCGCCGACGTGTAGTCGTGGAGCCGCAGCACGAGCGCCAGCGCAGTCGTGGCCGCGAGCGCCGCCACCTCCCACGGTGGCCAACCGGCCGCACGCAGCCGCGCCGCCAGGCCGCTCAGCGGGTCAGGCGCCGCGGACCCGGTAGATCGTGTATCCGCCATCGCTGTAGACGGCCTGCGCCGCCGTCTCCCAGT
>JAIRTY010000306.1 GCA_031254715.1 Nocardiopsaceae bacterium
GCTGGGACCGGGGTGCAGTGGGCCACGATCGGCACGCTGGCGGTGATCTGGGCCGCCGCGCCGGTGGCGGCCGGGCTGCTCGGCTACGCGCTGACCCGGGCACTGGATGTGGTGCCGGCCATCCGGGTGCAGTCGCAGGTCACGGGCGCGGTGCTGGCAGGCGTCACCGCGGGAGATTCTCCCGCCGGATCCGGCGGCAATACGATCCCCGTGCCCGCCAGCCGGGGAGCGCCGGTCAGGCCGGGGCTGACCGGCAGCGAGTACAGCGGCGGGATGCCCGCGACCAGGCGCCGCCGGTGCCGGACGAGATCGCCGCGAGCCAGCTTGACCGGCAGGTGCGAGCCGAGCTCCGGACCCTCCCCGGCGACCTGGCCGATGCCGTGGCACGGCGGCTGGTAGCAGCGGCGCTGGCAGCAGACCCCGAGCACGCGTACCAGCACGCCCGGGAGGCCCAGCGGCTGGCCGCCCGGGTGGGCGTCGTCAGGGAAACCACCGGCATCGCCGCCTACCAGGCCGGCCGGTGGGCGGAAGCCCTCTCCGAGCTGCGCACCGCCCGGCGGCTGACCGGGCGGGCGAGCTATCTGCCGCTCATGGCCGACGCGGAGCGGGCACTCGGCCGGCCAGCACGGGCGCTGGCGCTGATCAGGGACGCCGGGGATGCGGACCGGCCCACCCAGATCGAGCTGCGGATCGTCGAGTCCGGGATCCGCCGGGACGAGGGGCGCCCGGCTGCTGCGGTCGCCGCCCTGCAGGTGCCTGAGCTCACCGACGGCAGGCAACGGCCGTGGTCGGCGCGGTTGTACTACGCCTACGCGGATGCGCTGGCAGCTGCCGACCGCATGGACGAGGCGCGGGACTGGTTCGGGCGGGCGGACGCGGCCGACCCGGGTGGCGAGACCGATGCCGCGGAGCGCCTGGAAGAACTCGACCCGTTCCTGGTGGAGGATCTGGCACCGGCGGACGGCGAAGACGATGAGCAGGCCCCGGTCACGCCGGATGATGAGCAGGCCCCGGCTACGCCGGACGATGAGCAGGCCCCGGCCGGATCAGTCGACGAGCCGCCCGGAACTGGACAAGCCGGTGCCGGCTAGGGCGCGTCCCGCTGGCGGGTACCCGGTGAGCCGGTGCCCGGGGAGCGAATACCCGCGGAGCGAATACCCCGCGGGCCGCTGGCAGGCCCCGCCGCGGCTAGCCGGGGGGACCGGCGGAACCGGCAACGGGCTCCTTGCCCAGCCAGTGCAGGATCCCCGCCACGCTGGCTTCGGTGGAGCTGACGGTCTCGGTTCTCGCGGCCAGTTCCGGGTCACCGCCGGGTGCCACCGCCCGGTAGCGCCCCCGGGTGCGCTCCGCCACCATGGCCACCGCGTGGTCCAGGTCCAGCCGGGCGTCGCGGGCGCGGCGGGTTTCCTCCACCCAGAGGTTCAGCTCCGCGGCCGACCGCTCCAGCGTCTCTGTCACGGCGGTCACCGGCCCGTAGTGACTGAACAGCAGCCGGGACGGCGCCAGGGCGGCGAACATGCGCAGCGACCCCAGCGCAGTGGCCAGGTCGAAGTCGGGCGGCGGGGTCGCTGGCCGCAGGTCGCGGGTCTCCTGGATGAAGACGCCGGCCGCGTCGCCCACGTACAGGTCGCTGCTGGCCGAGTCGACCAGGCCGACATGGTGCTTGGCGTGGCCCGGCGAGTAGTGGCTGCTGAGCCGCCGCCCGCCGCCGAGGTCGATGCTGCCTTCCTCGCCCACGGCCCTGATCCGGTCCGCGGCAACCGGCCTCATCTCCCCGAACAGCGTGTCCAGCGCGTCTCCGTAGACACG
The DNA here is from genome assembly GCA_031254715.1 of Nocardiopsaceae bacterium. Classification (GTDB taxonomy): domain Bacteria; phylum Actinomycetota; class Actinomycetes; order Streptosporangiales; family Streptosporangiaceae; genus JAIRTY01. The sequence continues at coordinate 1,810 of JAIRTY010000306.1, forward strand.
GCGGGCACTGGCCATCAGCCGGCCGGGATCGGCCAGGTGCCGGGCGCCGCGCTCGTGCACGACGATCTCGGCGGCCGGGAACATGGCTGCGATGTCGCCCACGCCGCCCGCGTGGTCCAGGTGAATGTGAGTAACCACGACCGTCGCGAGATCCTGGCTGCCGATACCCAGGCCGGCCAGCGCGTCCTTGATGACCGGCGCGGACGGCGCGGTCCCGGTCTCGACCAGGCACGGGCGGCCGGCCCGGATCAGGTAGCTGGCGGTGATCTTGTCATGACCCGCCATCCGGGTATCGAGCTGGTACACCTCGTGCCCCAGCCCGGTGACGCCGCCTGCCGCGGAACTGCCTTCGGCCCGGTTCATATGCTTATGCTTCCAGACGCGCCTCGTATTTCGGTGCCCTGGCAGACCTTACGGAGCGTCGCTAAAGGTACGGTTTTCAGTACTGAGGGTAGTACCGCGACGTCCGGACCCGCCTCTCACGGCAACCACGGGAGCTAGACACCGGTGAGCAGAACACCTGGTACGAGCACCGCCGTGAGGCGGGGACTCTCCGCCGCGGGCGCGAACGGCGACCGCCGCCGGACCCGGCTGGCCCCGGTGACCCTGGCCATCGCCATCGCCACCGCCATTGCGCTGGGGCTGCGGTGCTACCAGCTGAGCAGGCCAGGCTTCCTGCTCGGGGTGACCGAGTACGACGACGGTACCGACTTCGGCAGCGCGATCCGCCTGGTCACCGGGGCGTTGCCGTACCGGGACTTCATCATCGTGCAGCCGCCGGGCATCACGCTGCTGATGGCGCCCGCCGCGCTGTTCACCAAGGTCATCGGCAGTCCCGGGGCGCTCGCCATCGGGCGGGTGCTCACGGTCCTGGCCAGCTCCGCCGGGGTGGTCCTGGCCGGCCTGCTCGTCCGCCACCGTGGCCTGCTGGCCGTCATGATCAGCTGCGGCCTGCTGGCGGTCTTCCCGGACAGCGTGCTGGCAGCCAAGACCGTCCTGCTGGAGCCATGGCTGGTGCTGTTCTGCCTGGCCGGCGCCGTTGCCGCGTTCGACCGTGACCGGCTCGCCAGTAACCGCCGGCTCGTGGTCGCCGGCCTGCTGTTCGGGTTTGCGGGGGCGATCAAGGTATGGGCGATCCTGCCCGTTGTCGTGCTGCTGATACTGGCCTGGCGGCGGCGCGGCCGGTCGGCGGGCTCGTTCGGCGCTGGCGTCGTGGCGGGCTTCGTGGTCCCGGTGCTCCCGTTCGCCGCGCTCGCGCCGGTGACCTTCTACCGCGGCGTGGTCGTGGCCCAGCTGATCCGGACCGACGTGACCAGGATCCCGCTCGGGGCACGGCTGGTGGACATGACCGGGCTCACCCACACCCCCGGCATCAGCGCGGCCCTGCTCGGGCTGGTGTGCGGGCTGCTGATCGTGGTCATCGCCGGCTCCTGCGCGCTCGCGTCCCGGCTGACCCGCCGCGCGCCCGCCCCGCTGGAATGGTTCGTGCTCTGGTCGCTGGCCCTGGTGGCGGCCGCTTTCCTGTGGCCAGCCGACTTCTACTACCACTACGCCGCGTTCCTGGCCCCGTTCCTGGCGCTGTCGCTGG
>JAIRTY010000349.1 GCA_031254715.1 Nocardiopsaceae bacterium
CGAAGGTCATGACATCCCGGTGGAGGTGGGACTGGTCCACGTAGCCGCTCTCCGCCGCGACCACGGCGGCACTGCCGCCAGCTGCCAGGTGGTGGGCCGCCTGGTCGAAACGGACCAGTTGCGCGGCGCGCTTGGGGGTGAGGCCGATCTGGGACCGGAACCGGGACCACAGGCGCTTGCGGCTCCATCCGACGCCAGCCGCCAGCCGCTCCACCCGCGCCCGTCCCCGGCTGGTCACCAGCTGCCGCCAGCAGAAGGCGACTTCCGGGTCGACCGGTCGGCGTGCGTCGTGACGTCGCGCGAGCACCGCCTCCGCCATCGCGAACCGTTGCTCCCACGACCCGGCCGCGCGCAACTGCTCTTGGACGCGCACCGCGTCGCGCCCCCACAGGTCATCGAGGGCGGCCACCGCCCCGCCCAGTTCCGAAGAGGCGCCCAGGGCCGCGTGCGCGGCCACCGGTGACAGGCGCACCTGCAGGCACTCGAAGCTCCCGGCCAGCCCCCGCCCGCGAGCACGATCGGGCGCGAGCCCAGCCACCACGCGCTCTCGCTGCTGATGACCACTGCCGTCGTCCACGACGAGTGGCCCGTCGCCGAGGTTGAAGATCACTGTGACAGCCGGGTGCGGGATCATCTCGACGTCGGTGAGGTCATTTGCCTCATCGCTGAACCCTGCCATGGTGACCCCCGGCAGCCGGCCCGGCCGCGACGGGACCGCTATGTCCCACGGCGGCCTGGCGGCACGAGCCGGCTCGGCAGAATCCACGTAGCCATGGTATTTGACCACCTCAAACGGGGTGCGCGCGCGACGCAGGTCAGTGACCACTTCTCCTCCTCCGTATCGCAGCGAGCCGTGGCGCGGCGGCCAGGCCCTCAGACAAGGGCGGACTCGGGCTCGCGGACGGGCTGCTCCGCCGCGGGCGGCTCTATGGCCAGGTGCGGCAGGCGGCGGTCCAGCCAGCCGGGCAGCCACCAGTTGGCCCGGCCGCACAGGTGCATGACGGCCGGCACGAGCACCGTCCGCAGGACAAAGGCGTCCAGCGCCACGGCGGCGGCTAGCCCGACGCCGACCTCGGTCACGGTGCGCTGGCCCATGAACACGAACGCGATGAACACGGCGATCATGATCATTGCCGCGGCGGTGATCACCCGCGCGGTATGGGTCTGGCCGGCGAGCACCGACCGCGCGTTGTCACGGGTGCGCGACCATTCCTCGGCCATCCTGCTGACCAGGAATACCTGGTAGTCCATGGACAGGCCGAACAGGACCGCCAGCACTATCTCGGGCATGTAGCCCTCGATCGGCCCCGCGCCGCCGAGGCCGAACGCGCTGGTTCCCCAGCCCCACTGGAAGAACGCTGTGAGCACGCCGAACGAGGCCGCCGCCGACAGCAGGTTCAGGACCGCTGTGATCGCGGGGATGAGCAGGCTGCGGAAGGCGACGGCGAGCAGCAGGAAGCTGAAGCCCACGATTGTGGCGAGGAGCCAGGGCAGCTTCGCGCTTGTCACCGCTGCCAAGTCGGCGCCGGTGGCTGTCGCGCCGCCTACGTAGACCCGCAGCGTGGTGCCGTGCGTGTAGCGCGGTATGACCGTGTTCCGCAGGTGGGTGATCAGGTTGGAGGTGGCCTGGGCTTGGGGCGCTGTGGTGGGGATGACCTGGATCATCTCGACCGCCGGCCCGCCGCCTGGCCTGGCCTGCGCAGGCCCGGCCTGCACTGCGGCAACCCCGGGCACAGCCGCGAGCGCGCGGTCCAGCCGGTCAAGCGCGGCGCGGTCGGCCGCGGAGCCGGCCTGGGCGGCTAGGAACAGAGGGCCGTTGAATCCCGGCCCGAACCCCTCGGCGAGCATTCCGTAAGCCTTGTACGTGGTGCTTGACGTGGGGTCGTTGGACGCGTCGGCGGAGCCCAGCCGCAGGTGCAGCACGGGCGCAGACACCACGATCATCACCGCGAGCCCTGCGGCGGCGAGCACGGCGGGGATCCGGGGCACGGTGCGCGACCAGCGCGCCCATATGCCGCTACCGCCGTCCGCGTGGTCCGGCCCGCCGGCTCGCAGCCTGCGGCGTTGCCTGCGGCTCAGCACGCGCAGGCCGAGCACGCCGAACAGCGCGGGCAGCAGCGTGACGGCCGCGAGCACGGTGCACACTACGGTGATCGCCGCCGGGACGGCCAGCCCGTCGATGAACCCCACGCCGATGGTGAGCAGGCCGAGCAGTGCGATGCACACCGTGCCGCCGGCGAACAGGACCGCGCGGCCGGAGGTGTTGAGCGCGAGGACGGCTGACCGCTGCGGGTCCAGCCCCGACTGCAGGCCGCGGCGGTACCTGGTCACGATGAACAGGGCGTAGTCGACCCCGACGCCAAGGCCGATCAGCGCGCCGAGGATCGGCGCGATGCCGTTCACCGAGATCAGGTGGCTGAGCGGCCCCCCGAGCAGCAGGCCGCTGCCCACGCCGGCGACAGCGGTCACGATCGGCAGCGCCATCGCGAACAGCGATCCGAACGCAATGAGCAAGATGACCGCGGCCGCGCCGATGCCGATCACCGACGCGCTCGAGACCGGCGCCTCCGCGGCGTGTTCGATGGCCCACCCGCCGAGCTCGACCGCGAGCCCCGGCCCCCGGGCGGCCGTCGCCGCCCCGGCCACCCGGTTGATGTCGGCCTTGGCGAGGTTGTCGGCCGACTTAGCGAAGTTCACCGTGGCGTACGCGGTGCGCCCGTCCGAGCTCACCTGGCCCTTGCCTGCCAGCAGGTAGGGGCTGCCGACCGAGGCCACCTCGGGCAGGTGCGACACTCGCGCGAGCATCGCCGACATCCGCTGCTCGACGGCCGGATCTCTGACGCTGCCGTGGCTCACCCGCCAGACGATCTGATCGGAGTCGCCCGCCTGCGCCGGCGCTGACCGCAGCAACAGCTCCTGCGCCCGGCCCGAGCCCGTCCCCGGCAGCGAGAGCGAGTTGTCGTACGACGTCTTCACGGCCTGCGACATCAGCGCCAGGCCTATGAGCAGGCCTATCCAGGCAGTGATCACGATGAAGCGGTGCTGGTAGCACCAGCGTGCAAGGGCAGACATGATTCCCCGTTCCTTTCGGTTCGGGTCCTCATCGTCGCGACCGGAGCCGCCTGCGTCATCGGCCAGCCGCGGCGGTTGCCCCGATCGCGACCGCGCCATCCGGCGCGGCCGCTGGCTTCGCCTACTGCGCTCGCAGTAGGTCAGTTGTGCGAGGTGAGGGCGGTTGCCTACAGTCCAGGCATGTGGGCGAATGCCTGGCGCTGGCTGATGACCCAGCAGCTGCTGCTGCTGTCGGCGATCATGGCGATGGTGCTGTTCGCGGTGGTGACCATCCCCGCCGACATCCAGCACGCGCTGAGCTCGCACCAGCCGCTGAACTGGACGGTGTCCGTCGTCGTCTACGCAGCCCTGGTGGCGCACCGGCGGTACCCCCTCGCCACCGTGGCGGTCGCCACCATCGGGTCAGTGGTGCTGATGACCGACGGGATGGCCTATCCGCTGACCCTGCCGGCGGTTTTCTACCTGCTGTACTGGGTCGCGCAAGGTAGCACCCAAGTCCGGGCGCTCGCGGTGGGCGTCACCGTCAAGGCGGCGCTGCTCACCACCTCGCTCATCACCCATCCCGGCATCACGGGCTTTGTCATCCTGCTGGGGGCAGCCCTGGCGGTGACCATCGGCAGCGCCGCCCGCAGCCACCGTGCCTACGCCGCCGAGGCCGAGGACCGCGCCAGGCGCGCCGAGCAGGCCAAGGAGGAGGAGGCGAACCGCCGCGTGGCCGAGGAACGGCTGCGGATCGCACGGGAACTGCACGACGCCGTCGGCCACCACGTCGCCCTGATCAACGTGCAGGCCGGTGCGCTGGCCTGCACGCTCGACGATGAGGACCGGTCGCAGGCCAGGGAGTCGCTCACGCACATCCAGCGGGCCAGCGAGGAAGCCCTCGACGAGCTGCGGCTGACCGTCGGGCTGCTGCGAGAGCCCGGTGCGCCCGAGCCCGCGGAGCCCGCCGAGCCGGTGCCAGGACTCGCCGGGCTCGGGGAGCTGATCTGCTCGTTCGCCGGCACCGGGCTGCGGGTGACCCGCGAGGTGACCGGCCAGGTCAGGCCGTTGCCCGAGGCGGTGGAGCTGACCGCCTACCGGGTCATCCAGGAGTCGCTGACCAACACCCGCAAGCACGCCTGCTGCGACACCGTCGTGGTGAGGCTCGGGTACGCGCCGGGGGCGCTCAGCCTGGCGGTGGAGGACGAGGGAAAGCCGCTCGCCCAGGGCAGCCCGAGCACGCCGGGAGGACACGGCATCGTGGGCATGCGCGAGCGGGTGGCTGCCCTGGGCGGACGGCTGTCGGCAGGGCCGAGGCCGGAGGGAGGCTACCTCGTCTCCGCCGAGCTTCCGCTGCGAGTGGCTGGGGCGGAGAGCTCATGACGGGAACCGCGGCGGCGGCCGTCCCGGCGCCGACCCGCGTGGTGCTCGCCGACGACCAGGATCTTGTCCGGGCGGGCCTGCGGCTGGTGATCGACCGGGCGGCCGGGCTGACGGTGGTGGGCGAGGCGGCCAACGGTCACGACGCGGTCCGGGTCGCCCGCGAGGCCCGCGCCGACGTCGTCTTGATGGACATCCGGATGCCGGGCCTGGACGGGCTGGCCGCGACCCGGCGGATCGCCGCCGACGACAGCCTGGCCGGGGTGCACGTGCTGATCCTGACGACGTTCGAGGTCGACGAGTACGTATTCGAGGCGCTGCGGTCGGGGGCCAGCGGGTTCCTTGGCAAGGGCGCCCGCCCGGACGCCCTGATCGACGCGATCCGCACGGTCGCCCGCGGCGAGGCGCTGCTTTCGCCGTCCGCCACCCGGGGCCTCATCGCCAGGTTCCTCCGGCTGCACGACAGCGAGCCGGTCCGCCCCTCCCCCCTGCTCGCTGCCCTCACCGACCGCGAGCGCGAGGTGGTCGCCCTGGTCGCCGACGGGATGTCCAACACCGAGATCGCCCGCCAACTCACCCTCAGCCCGCTCACCGTCAAGACCCACGCCAACCACGCCATGGCCAAGCTCGGTGCCCGCGACCGTGCGCAGCTCGTGGTGCTCGCCTACCAGACGGGCCTGGCCCGCGCGCCACGCCCCCGATCGTGAGCGGCCGCTCACCGTCCGCGACCGGCCTACCGCGCGCGCAGTAGGCGGGGCCGGAAGCCACCGCGAACGGCGTGGTCGCGACCGGGGTAATCGCTGCGGCTGGCCGGCGACCCGGGCGGCTCCGGCCCCCGACGATGAAAGCCGGATTCATCACCGGGAAGCGGACGATCAACGATGAGCACCTCCACCGCGCCGGTCAGGACCGGGCCGGCCCCCGCCGATGCCGTGTCGTTCCTGCTCACGCGCGTCCAGCCCGCGCTCAGCGGGCTGATGGACGGGTCGTTGTCGACCCTGGCGCCCATCTTCGCGGTAGCCCTGGCCACCCACCGTCCCCTGACCGCGTTCTTCACCGGCGTTGCGACCGCCCTGGGTGCGGGGGTGAGCATGGCTTTCTCCGAGGGCCTGTCCGACACCGGGGATCTGACCGGCCGGGGCAGCCCCGTGCTGCGCGGCGCGATCACCGGCGGCGGGACATTCGCCGGAGGCATCTTCCACGCCCTCCCGTTCCTCATCCCCGGCTACGGCCCCGCGATCGTCGCCGCCCTCGCGGTCGTCGCTGGCGAGCTGGTCATCCTCGCCTGGCTGCGGCACAGGTTCTTCCGCACCAGCTTCGCCCGGTCGTTCCTGGCGATCACCGTGGGCGGAGCCGTCATCGCCGCCCTGAGCTCGGTCCTCGGGATCGCCGCTGGAAGCTGGTGAGCGGAGAAGCAGCAGCTCAGGGGGTTGCCTTCAACGACGCGGCGAGCCAGCCGCGGATTGTTTCGTGGTGCGCCGACCAGGCCGTCCAGGCGGAGACCGCCCAGCGTTCGACGATATCCGCCCGGGATCGTTCGGCCGCGTCGGCGACATCCCGGACGGTCACCGGATAACCGGCAGGCCTGGGGACAAGCAGCGGGTAGTCACGGTGGGTCCAGTCACCGATCATCCGCCGCAGCTGCACCCCGCTGAAGCCGTGTTCCAGGCCGGCGCACA
>JAIRTY010000404.1 GCA_031254715.1 Nocardiopsaceae bacterium
TCACACTGAATAAGGCCAAGCAGCATTGGCCGCTGTGGATCGTGCTCACCGTGCAACTCGGGCTGACCCTGCACTGGCTGCTGCGGTACAGCCCATCCCATGATGAGACGCTCTACCTGCTCGCCGGCCGTCAGGAATGGGCACAGTGGCTCTCGGGAGCACCAATGCCAAGCCGCTACCCGGGATTCTTTTCGGGTGAAGTGTTCATGTGGCCTCCTGTCGACGCCATCGGATATGCAGTCGGTGGCCTTGCCGGTGCCAGGGTTATCGCAATGCTCCTGATGCTGGCGGTGACCGCGCTCACTTACCTGACCGCCATGCGCATGGGGGGTCGGCGTACGGCAGCTTTCGCAGCGGCGCTGGCCGGCCTGACCGGCGTAGCCGATTTCGTCGGCGCTACGGCAACGTTTGAGCCGCTCGCCCTGTTCTTCCTCATGCTCGCGGTCTACCTGGTCATCCGCGCCAACGGACGCTGGCGCTGGCTGGCCGGTGCGGGCGGGGTCCTGGCGCTGGCCAACGGCGCGAAGTACGGCACGATCGCCTGGGATCCGCTGGTTGCCGGGATCGCGATGCTCTACAGGTGGCCTTCCGAGGGGTGGAAGCCGGCCATCCGGCGCGGCGCCACCGTAATCGTCGGCCTCGTCGCAGGGGATGCACTCTTGCTTCTCGCAAATCCCGGATCGTGGCACGGAATGATTCGCAGCACACTGGCACGCCCTGCGACCCCTCCCAGTCACACCTACCTTTTTGGGCCGTCGGGCGCGGTGCTCACCCAGGCGGCGGAGTTGACCGGCGGCATGCTTGTGCTCGCCCTGCTGGGGCTCATTTTGTGTAGGATCAGACGAGAATCCTGGGCGTCAACGGCCACCCTGGCATTGATGACGGCAGGTCTCCTGCTCACTCCTATCGACCAGGCTCGGTTGCACCAGTTCGTTTCGCTCGACCGGAACTCATCTTTCGGAGTACCGCTGGGTGCGATTGCCGCGTCGTTCGGAATCTGCTACAGCCTGGACGTGCTCGCAAGCAGGTACAACGCGAATCCACGATTCCTGCAAGCAGTGTGGACGCTGCCGGTCATCGGGATGCTCATCATAGGCACCATGTACCCTTGGCAGGCAGGTACGCACCGAGGATTGCTGCGCGTTGCTTCATTCGTCGCCGGCCATTACCGTCCGGGGTCGTATGTCGGGGCGGTCCCAGGAGGACAGGCCAGGCAGATACAGCTCTCGGCCAACGTCCCGCTCGTCTCTCCCAGGGTGCACGCATTTTCCAGGCTCTTCACATCACACGAGATCGTCATGGTAATTGTGGATCACCACTCACAGCTATCCGGCAGTGCCAGCGCGGCCCAGCTGCTTGCACTGGTCCGGTCCACGCCGGGATGGAGTCTCCTGCGCCAGTTCGGCCACGGCCCGAGGACGGTCCAAGTGTGGAGTTACCGCCCGCCTCCGCACCGAAAGCAGACACGGTGAGCAAGCCGCTCCTCATCGCCTTGTCGGCGGCGGGGGCGCTGATCCTGGCCGTCGTGGGGCTATTCGCCGCCACGCGGCACCCCCACACGCAGCCCGGCCCGTCGGCCGGCACCCTGGCAGCGGGACCATGCGATCGCGCGCCTTCGATGCCGTTTACCGGGATAGCCACCTCCGGGTCGCTCACCACGCAGGCCGAAGACTTCGGACAGGCCACCGGCGTCAGACCGCAGGTGATTGAGTCCTACGTCCGCTTCGGAGCGCCCTTCTGGGTGTCATCGGCCCAGCAGGTCGTCAGGTTCGGAGCACTGCCGCTGATCCAGATCCAGCCCCGCCACGCCAGCCTGACCAGCATCGCGGCCGGGAAATGGGACCACTACCTGCGCACTTACGCCAGATCTGTCAGGAAATTCAAATGCAAAATCGCCCTGTCGTTCGCTCATGAAATGAATGCTCCGTGGTATCCATGGCGCAAGTCCAATTACACTCCGGCGCAATTTATCGCCGCCTGGCGGCACATCCATGATGTCTTCGCGTCCGTCCACGCGACCAACGTCATCTGGACCTGGGATCCGAGCCACTACTTCGTCGATTCCCGGCCCTGGTGGCCCGGCTCAGCCTACGTGGACTGGGTCGGCCTGGATGGCTATCTTCGGCTCGGGAAGAACTTCCATTCAATTTTCGACTGGCAGCTCGGCAAAGTTCGCAAGTTTACCAACAAGCCGGTGTTCATCTCTGAGACCAGCGTCGCGCCCGGCCCGCTGGCCGTGCCGCGGGCCCGGAGCCTGTTCGACGCGATCCGCAGCGACCACCTGGCCGGGCTGATCTGGTTCAACCGCGACCGCCTGGAGAAATGGAAAATCCAGGGCCGCTCCACCGTGATAACCGCCTACCGCACCGGGGTCGCCGCCATGAAGCAACCCCAATGACGGGCCAGTGCCGGCATTGACAGATGATTATTCAGTTCCGCGCGGTGGATTGTGCGTCAGGCCGACCTGGTACCCGGCCTGGAATCTGCTCCGGGCGTCCAGGCTTTTCATGAGCGCGTGGATACGTCGCTGCAGTGTGCGGTGGGAGATGCCGAGTTGGTGGGCGGCCGCTTCGTCGGTGAGCCCGGCTGCGAGCATCGTTATGAGGCCGTCTGCCGCGCCGTAGCCCTGCTCGGCCACGCCGACGGGCGGGCCGGTGTCGGGCGCGATGGGGGTGGCGCGTTCCCAGACGAGCTCGAAGAACATGTACAGGGCATCGAGGAGTGCGGAGGTACGAACCAGCAGGCAGCCGGCGGCTAGTTCTGGGTCAAGCGGACGCAGTGGCAGAATCGCGGTGTGCCGGTCGAAGATGAACAGCTTGAGCGGCAGCGGGGAGAAGACGCGGGCACGTTCCCCTCGACGCGTCATGGCGTGCACGTGAGCCAGCTGTCCGGGATACTCGAGGGCTTCGTGCGCGTAGACACTGCGAAAACGGACGCCGCGGGCTAACCCTGCGATCTCACCCGGGTTGTCCGTCACGGGGTGGCTGTAGTACGGGGGCCGGTCGAAACACACGATCTCGGTGGACGCGGCCTGCTCGAGGTGCTGGACTCGCTGCGCTATCGCGTCCAGCCCGGCGAGCAGCTCGATCGTTTCCTGGCCGCCGACGGGAAAGGCGGCACGACGGAC
>JAIRTY010000468.1 GCA_031254715.1 Nocardiopsaceae bacterium
GTTAGCTGCGCGCGATGAGGTCGAGGCAGGCTGTCGTGACCTGCTTAGTGTTGATCACCTGCCTGCCGGTGAGGTCTGCTTTGAGCAGCCGGTGGACTCCGTCGAGGATCGTGGTCACGCGGTTGTCATGGGATAGCAGGTGGATCGGCAGGCTGAGGTCAGCTGCCATGGTGCGGTCGTATTGCTCGTGGTAGCGGCTAGGGTCGGATCTGACCTGCTCGGGGCTGATGACGAAGTGGGCACGCTGGTATGACCACCATGGCAGTGACAGGAGCCACCGCAGCTGGGCTACGGCCATGGGCCGAGCGGGTAGATCGAGTGCCCACAGCCGTTCATGGCTCCAGTTGAAGTCCAGGATGTGGCCCTGGAGCGGGGCGGGGACAATGTCGAGCAGGTCGAAGCGCTGGCGGGGCACCCGGGGAGCGTGCCACATCCGTCGGGCGTAACGGGGCAGCCACGCCTGCGGAGACGGAGCCGAGTCCGGCGTAGCTGCGGCCCCCGGTCCAAGCGGCCCGCCCTCCCGCCACCTTCAAACTGCTCGGCGCGGACATTGAGCCGGTGGGACCCGGCCACATCCGCGACACCATGGCCGTGCAGCCCACAATCGTCGACAGGGCGGGCCAGCAGCCCTGACACCCGCACCGCCTGAGGCTGGGCCCCGCCCACTGCTGTGGGCGGGGCCCAGCGCGGTCGCTATTCGGTGAGCCAGCCCTCGATCAGGTAGTGCTCGATCGAGTCGTGCCGCTGGCCGGCGTTCGCAGCGCGTGCCTGGTCGCGGGTGAACCAGCGCGCTTCTTCCAGCTCCTCGCCGTCCACGTCGATCGATTCGGTCAGCGCCCGCGCCCGGAAGCCGGCCATGATGCCGGACGGGAACGGCCACGGCTGCGATCCCTGGTAGCTGACCTCGCCGACCCTCACGCCAGTCTCCTCGGTGACCTCCCGGCGCACCGCGTCCTCCAGGCTCTCGCCGATCTCCACAAAGCCGGCCAGCGTGGCGAACGCGCCCGGTTTCGCGCCGCGGTGCCTGGCCAGCAGGCAGCGGTCCGCGCGCCCCGGCTCGGGCGGCGCGGTCACCAGCGCGATCACCGCCGGCTCGATGCGAGGGAACAGCAGCCGGCCACAGCCCTCGCACGATCGCTGGTGCCCGCCGTGGGACGCCTGGGTCGCGCTGCCGCAGGCACCGCAGAAACGCTGTTCCCGGTGCCAGCGGAGCAGGCCCTTGGCATAGGCGAGCGCAGCGGCGTCCGGTGCGCTGAGGCCGGCGAACAGGGCGCGCATGTCAGCGGTGGCGGTCGCTCCCGCGACGGACAACGCGGCTGGCTCGTCCAGCTCGGACAGGTCCGCCGCGAACACCGCGCCCTCGGCGCGGACGCCCAGGAACGCCGGCTGGCCGCAGGCAGCGAGCAGGTCCGCCGCATCCGGCGCGCACCAGCGCAGCTGGCCCCCGCCATCGATCAGGCAGCTGTCCCGCCACATCGGGATGATGACAGTGGCCTGCCCGGCCAGCAGGCCCGAGATCCAGCGCTCGTCGCCGCGGCGCGACCCGCCGCGATCCAGCCCGCTGGCGGCATAAGGCAGTCCGGGCACGATGGTCACAGTACATCCGGCAAAACGAAGCGCCCGAAGGGCTACCCGGAGCCGCTCCCCCTGCGGCCCTGCCTGAGCAGTCGAGGCACCGTTAAGGTTCCGGGTTTTACCCCTCATAGGGGGTAAAACCCGGAACCTTAACGAGATCAGCTCCCCGTTGCGCCCGCTCCGGCACCCGGGGCGGTGGCGAGGGCCGCTATCTGGGCGTGGGTGGCGAACCAGGGGCGCCCGCGTTCCTGCATGCCGGTGATCACCCGCCGCAGCATCCGCAGCAGGTAGCCCCGCCCGATGGCCTCGGGGTGCATCGTGTAAGTGACGGCCCGGCCGTCCTCGCGCGCCGACTCGAACTCCGCCAGCCAGATGCGCTCGACCGCGGCCGGGTCCGCGAGCAGGCCGCCGTGGTAGGGCGTCCACCCGAAGTAGGGCCAGTCGCACAGGCTCCAGTGGCCGGGCAATTCCAGCAGCGCCTGGCTGCCGCTGGTCTCCCAGTACGGCCGGTCGTCCGCCATCAGGCTGCTGTCGTAGGCGAACCCCAGCTCCCCGAGCATCGCCAGGGTCTCGGGTGACAGCTCCCAGCCCGGTGACCGGTACCCGACCGGCCTGACTCCGTGCTTGTCCAGCGCGGTCAGGCCGGCCTCCAGCTCGGCCCGCTGCCCGGCCTGATCCAGCCCGTCGGTGCCCAGGTGGAGGTACCCGTGGTGGCCGACCTCGTGCCCGGCGGCCAGGATCGGGGCCATCGTCTCCGGGTAGTGATCAGCGGTGTGTCCCGGCACGTAGAACGTGGCCCTGATGCCGAACTCGGCCAGCAGGTCAAGGACGCGTCCCAGGCCGCGCACCGGGCCGAACCGGCCCTGCGACAGCAGCGTCAGCCGGCGGCCGTTCTCGGGGCCCTCCCCCAGCCACGGCGCCTCGCCGTCCACGTCGAAGGTCAGCGCGACGGCAACGTCAGCGTTCTCGGGCCACGCGGGAAACTCCGCCGGTGCTCGTGTCACGCTTCATCCTCCGCCGGGCCGCCCGGGCCGTTCAACCCGGTGGGCGCTGGCATGATCGCCGGGGTGGCCTTACCGTTGGGCTTGTCATGATTCACGGGCCGGGGAGCCTGGCGGGGGACCCGGCTTCGCCCGGGAGAGCCGATGAGCGGGACGGCAGCTTCCCCGACGGGACAGGCCCCTACGGGACCGGCGCCCACGGCACCGGTGCTCCCAGCACCCGCGCTCCCGGTGCGGACCCTCTCGGCGCGGGTCAGGGTCTGGCTCGGGTGGACGCTCGCCATCCTGACCGTCGCCTTGAGCGGCGCTGGAGCGAGCTTCGGCGGTACCGCCGCGCCCTACCTGCCCGCCCAGTTGCGCGCCGCGGCCCAGGACGTCCGGCTCACCCCGGTCTTCGCGATCGCGTTCGCCGTGGTCGGCGCGCTGATCGTGTGGCGCCGGCCGAGCAACCGGATCGGCTGGGTGTGCTGCGGCATCGGCTTCCTGTGGGGCGTCGAGGAGTTCGTGCTCGGCTACTCCGCCTACGCGCGCTACGCCCCCCACCCGGCCGTTCCCGGGGTTCACGCGGTGCAATGGCTGGCCGGCTGGATCTGGCTGCCACCGGTAATACTCACGTTCTTCTTCCTGCCGTTCCTGTTCCCGGACGGCAAGCCGCTCTCCCCGCGCTGGTGGCCGGTGGCCTGGGTCGCGCTCACGGGCATGGTCATCGGCGTGGCGGGCGCGATGACCGGCATCACCGCGCTGGGCGTGCCCGGCCAGATCATCGATCTCGGCTGCGCGGTGCTGGCGCCCTGCACCCTGGTGATCCGGTACCGCCGGGGCTCATTCACCGAGCGCCAGCAGATCAAGTGGTTCGCTGGCGCGGCGCTGCTGCTGGCCGTGCTGACGGTCGCTGCCACCGTCGTGAGCTTCCTCGTCTACCACAACGGAACCGTCGTCTTTAACCCGGTCGGCGGCACCATGGTGCCGCTCGGCCTGGCCGCGCTGGCGGGCGCCATCGGGATCTCGGTGCTGCGGTATCACCTGTACGGCATCGGCGTGTTCCTGCGCCGGGCGCTGGTGTACGCCGTGCTGGTCGGGCTGATCGGGGCCATCTACCTGGTGCTGGTGGTGACCATCGGCACCAGGATCGGCGCGCCGACCACGACCGGCCGGGCGCTCCCGTTCGTGCTGGCGGCCGTGGTCGCGCTGATCTTCCAGCCGGTGCGGACCCGGTTGCAGCGGCTGGCCAACCGGCTCGTGTACGGCAGGCGGGCCAGCCCGTACCAGGTCCTCGCGGCGTTCAGCGAGCAGGTGTCGGAGCTGTACGCCGACCAGGAGCTCCCGGCCCGGATGGCGCGGGTGCTGGCCGAGGCGACCGAGGCCGACCGGGCGGAGGTGTGGCTCCGGGTCGGCGGCGAGCTGCGGCGCGCGGCGGCGTGGCCGCGGGAGGGCCGCCAGGCCCCGGACCCGCCGCCGGAGGCCGCCCCGCCGGAGGCCGCCCCGCCGGTCCCGGCGCTGCGGCTGGACGCGGGCGAGCCGCCCGCCATCCCCGGTGCCGCCGCCGAGGTGCCCGTGCGGTACCAGGGCGAGCTGCTGGGGGCGATCGCGGTGGTGAAGCGCGAGGACCTCACGCCGACCGAGACCCGCCTGGTCAGCGACCTCGCGAACGGTGCGGGACTAGCACTTAAGAACGAACGGCTCACCGCCGAGCTGAGCCGCCGGCTGGACGAGCTGACGGTGTCCCGCCAGCGGCTGGTCGCGGCGCAGGACACCGAGCGCCGCCGGATCGAGCGCAACCTGCATGACGGCGCGCAGCAGGAGCTGATCGCGGTGAAGCTGAAGCTCGCGCTGGCGCAAGGGCTGGCCGAGGGCGATCCGAAGCAGACCAGCGACATGCTGGAGAGCCTGGTCACGGACGTGAGCAACGCGGTCGAGACGCTGCGGGAGCTCGCCCGGGGCATCTATCCGGCGGCACTGGCCGACTTCGGGCTAGGGGCGGCGCTGCGGGCGCAGGCCGAACGGTCACCGCTGCAGGCCGAGGTGCATGCCGACGCCGTGGGCCGCTACCCGGCGGAGGTGGAAGCGGCCGTCTACTTCTGCTGCCTGGAGGCGCTGCAGAACGCGGTCAAGCACGCGCAGGCAGCCAGAATGGTGATCACCATCTCGGAGGCGGACGGCTGGCTCTGCTTCGACGCGGTGGACGACGGTCAGGGGGTCGACGTGAGCCGGGCGCGCAGCGGGTCCGGCATCCAGAACATGGCCGACCG
>JAIRTY010000479.1 GCA_031254715.1 Nocardiopsaceae bacterium
CCAGGCCCCCGGCCAGCAGGCCCACCGCGGCGGCGGCACCGGTCCACCGCACGGCCCGGCCCAGGTCCCGGCCGCCCGCCCGGCTGCCCTCCGCTCGCACGTGATTGCCCCGCACGCCCGTTCCCCCTTTTGACCCCGCCTTTTGCCGCCGCTATTCCCGTTCTGCCGCTAACGACGGGTAACGGCACCGTTAATGGCACTCCCCGGCTGCGGCAGGAGTAGCATACGCCCAGGCCAGAGCGGTAGAGAAGGGGCTGCATACGATCGGCGTAAAGACCGGGGAAAGCCTTGACAGGCCATCCAGTAAAACGGGCTCAGTGAGCCTTTTTCATCCTTCGGCCCGCGAAATTGAATAAGGCCGTAGCCGTCGGAGAAGAGCCGGCCGGTGAGGACCCCGGGTTACGGGCTTGACCTAGAGCGGGCTCTAGCCCCTACTGTCCTGCCCATGACGATGAACTACCGAACCCTCGGCGGCACCGGCATCGAGGTGAGTGCCTACTGCCTGGGGACGATGATGTTCGGTGCCGACGGCAACCCCGACCACGACGACTGCATCCAGATCATCGGCGCCGCCCTCGATGCCGGGATCAACTTCATCGATACCGCCGACATGTACGGTGAGCCGGGCGGGGAGACCGAACAGATCGTGGGCAAAGCGCTCAAGGGCCGGCGCGGCGATGTGGTGCTGGCCACCAAGGTGCACTTCCCGATGGGTGAGGGCCCCAACCGCAGCGGCAACTCCCGCCGGTGGATCATCGACGAGGTGGAGCAGAGCCTGCGGCGGCTGGGCACCGACTGGATCGACCTGTACCAGATCCACCGTCCCGACCCGGCCACCGACATCGAAGAAACCCTCTCCGCGCTCACCGACCTGACCCGCGCCGGGAAGATCCGCGCCTTCGGCTGTTCCACCTTCCCCGCGGAAGAGATCATCGAGGCCTACCACGTGGCTGAGCGCCGCGGCCTGCTGCGGTTCCGGACCGAGCAGCCACCGTACTCGCTGCTGGCCCGCGGGATCGAGGCCGCGGTGCTGCCGTCCTGTCAGCGGCTGGGAATGGGGGTGCTCACCTGGTCACCGCTCGCGTGGGGATTCCTCTCCGGCCGCTACCGCGCCGGCCAGGAGGTGAACCTGTCCGGCGGCCGCCCCGCGCTCGCCCCGCACCGCTTCGACCCGGCCCTGCCCGCCAACGCCGCTAAATACCAGGCGGTTGAGCGTCTCGCGGAGCTGGCGGCTGGCCTCGGCTGCTCGCTCCCGCAGCTTGCGGTGGCGTTCACCATGGCGCACCCGGCCGTCACCTCGGTCATCATCGGCCCGCGGACCATGAATCAGCTCACCGGCCTGCTCGAAGGCGCCTCGCTGGCCCTCAATGACCAGGCCCTCGACCGGATCGACCAGATCGTGCCACCCGGCACCAACCTGTACCCGCCCGACGGCGCCTGGACCCCGCCAGCGCTGGCCACCCCCGCGCTGCGCCGCCGCCCCTTCCCCGGGCGCGCCGCAGCCTAGCCCGGCTCACTCGTGCCGGGACGCCTCAGTGCGCGTAACGCCCGCGGTAATACTCGAACACAAAGCCAATGGCCGACAGGAACACCGCCAGCATCCCGATCAGGAAAAGCCACCAGCCGACCGCGACACCGAGCGCCGCCAGCGCCGAGGCCAGGCCGACGAACAGCGGCCACCAGCTGTGCGGGCTGAAGAACCCGAGTTCGCCGGTGCCCTCGCTGATCTCCGCCTGCGGGTTGTCCTCCGGCCGCAGCGGCAGCCTGCGGCCGGTGAACAGCAGGTAGAAGCCGCTGAGGAAGGCGAGCCCGATCGCGAGCGCCAGCGCGGTGGTACCGGTCGGGTCCTTGGAGAAGTACCAGTACACGATGTCGGCCGCGGCGAAGAACGCCGCGCACCCGACGAACAGGAACCCTTCGACCTTCATCTGAGACCTCTCAGCTGCCCGGCTGCTGGCTGCCGGCGGGGATGGGCTTGCGCGTCCGGCCCGACGTGATGTGCGGATAGTGCAGGTCAAAGGCGGGGCGCTCGGACCGGATGCGCGGGATGCTGGTGAAGTTGTGCCGCGGCGGCGGGCAGGAGGTCGCCCATTCCAGCGAGTTGCTCCAGCCCCACGGGTCGTCCGCGGTCACCCGCTCGCCGAACTTCCAGGTCTTGTAGACGTTGTAGATGAACAGCAGCGCCGAGATGCCGAGGATCCACGACCCGACGGTGGAGATGTCGTTCAGGGTGGTGGCGTAGCCAGGCAGGTCCGGGTAGTTGGCGATCCGTCGCGGCATGCCGATGACGCCCAGCCAGTGCTGGACCAGGAAGGTCATGTGGAACCCGATGAACAGGGTCCAGAAATTCAGCTTCCCGATCCGCTCATCCAGCATCTTCCCTGTCCACTTCGGCCACCAGAAGTAGAAGCCGGCGAACATGCTGAACACCACCGTGCCGAACAGCACGTAGTGGAAGTGAGCCACCACGAAGTAGCTGTCGGTGACGTGGAAGTCCAGCGGCGGCGAGGCCAGGATGATGCCGGTCAGCCCGCCGAACAGGAACGTGGTGAGGAACCCGAGGGCGAACAGCATCGGGGTGTCGAACGTGAGCTGGCCGCGCCACATGGTGCCGACCCAGTTGAAGAACTTCACCCCGGTCGGCACCGCGATCAGGAAGGTCATGAACGAGAAGAACGGCAGCAGCACGGCGCCGGTCGAGAACATGTGGTGCGCCCACACCGCCATCGACAGCCCGGCGATCGAGACCGTAGCGGCCACCGGGCCCCGGTAGCCGAAGCACGGCTTGCGGCTGAACACCGGCAGCACCTCGGTGATGATCCCGAAGAACGGGATGGCCACGATATAGACCTCGGGATGGCCGAAGAACCAGCACAGGTGCTGCCAGAGGACCGCGCCGCCGTTGACGGAGCTGAAGACCTGCGCGCCGAGCTTGCGGTCGATCTCGAGCACCAGCAGCGCCGCCGCCAGCACCGGGAACGCCATGATCACCAGCATGCTGGTCAGCAGGATGTTCCAGGTGAAGATCGGCATCCGGAACATGGTCATGCCCGGGGCGCGCATGCAGATGATGGTGGTGATGAAGTTGACGCCGGACAGGATGGTGCCGAGCCCCGACAGCGTCAGTCCCATGATCCACAGGTCGCCGCCGAGCCCGGGCGAGTAGACCGAGCTGGTGAGCGGCGCGTAGGCGTACCAGCCGAACGCGGCCGCCCCGCCCGGGGTCAGGAAGCTGATCAGCAGCATCAGGCCGCCGAACAGGAAGAAGTAGTAGCTGAGCAGGTTCATCCGGGGGAACGCCACGTCCGGGGAACCGATCTGCAGCGGCATGATCTCGTTCGCGAACCCCACGAACAGCGGCGTCGCGAACAGCAGCAGCATGATCGTGCCGTGCATCGTGAACAGCTCGTTGTAGACCTGGTCCGACACCACGTGGTTGTCCGGGCCCATCAGCTGGATCCGCATGAGCAGCGCCATGATCCCGCCGGCCAGGAAGAACCCGAACGAGGTGATCAGGTACAGGTGGCCGATCACCTTGTGGTCGGTGGTTGACAGCCAGTCGGCCATCACCGACCCCTTGCGGGGGTTCGGCGGGGCGGTGACGGGGACGGTGGCGGGACGGTCGAGCGTGGTCACTGGGTGCCCCCTGCTGCTGCCTTTGCCTGCGCGGCCTGCTGAGCGTGAATCCACTGGCTGAACTGGGCCGGGGTGACGATCCGGATCCGGAACAGCATCCGGCTGTGGTACAGCCCGCACAGCTCGGTGCAACGGCCGATCGAGTTCGGGCCGCTGGAGAGCGTGCGGGTCGGCGTGACCTGGAAGTGGTTGGGGTGCCCGGGGATGACGTCACGCTTGAACTCGAACGGCACGATCCAGAACGCGTGCACCACGTCGACGGAGTACAGGTCGAACCGGACGGTCCGGTTGGTCGGGATCTCCAGCACCGGCAGCTGCCGGTTGCCCTGGGCCG
>JAIRTY010000519.1 GCA_031254715.1 Nocardiopsaceae bacterium
CCCTGCTCGGTGACCTTGAACCCGCCGTCCACCGAGCCGGGTGCCTGCGCCAGCACGGCCCGCCCGGCCGGCCCGCCGCCCCGGCCCAGCGCGCCGCCCCGGCCGTGGAACAGCGTCAGCCGCACGTCGTGCCCTGCGGCCCACCTCGCCAGCCGCTGCTGCGCGTCGTACAGCCGCAGGGTCGCGCTGACCGGCCCGAGCTCCTTGGCCGAGTCGGAGTAGCCGAGCATGACCTCCAGCTGCCGGCCGGTCGCGGCCAGCCGCGCCGCCACCGGCTCCAGCGCCAGCATGCCCTCCAGCACCGCGGTCGCGTTCCGCAGGTCCTCCCCGCTCTCGAACAGCGGGATGACGTCGAGCACCGGCGCCCGGCCGTCCCGGACCGCCCGGTCGGCCAGCTCGTGCACGGCGGCGATGTCGTCCGCCGACCGGGTGAAGCTCACCACGTACCGGCGGCACGCCTCGGGGCCGTACCGCTGCTGGATCCACGCCACCGCCCGGAACGTTGCCAGCACTTCCTGGGTCTGTGCCGACAGCGGGCCGCCAGCGGCGAGGTCGGCCAGGGCGCGGGCGTGGACCTCGCTGTGCTGCCTGACCTCAAGGCCGGCCACGTGGAACCCGAACGTCTCCGCCTGCCAGATCAGCTGCTGCAGCTCGCCGAAGGCCTGCCGGGGAGCGCCGGCCGCCGCCAGCGAGTCCTGCACCAGCCGCAGATCCGCCAGGAACTCCCCCGCCCGCCGATACGCCATGCTGTCGTCGCCGAGCCGGGTGGCACGAAGCCGTTCGGATGTGTACAGCAGGAACGCGCGGTAGGGCTCCTGCGGGGAGCGCGCCAGCAGGCCGGCCACCAGGTCCGGGTGCGCCGCCTCGGCAGCCCCCAGCGCCGCCGTGAGCGCGGGCGACGGCGGGGCGGCGTCGGCGTGGACGGTGAGCGCCCGGCCGACCCGGGTGGTCGCGTTCACCAGCGCCCGCAGCGCGTGCTCCGCCTGGATCCGCGCCGTCTGGATGGTCACCTGCGCGGTCACGAACGGGTTGCCGTCCCGGTCAGCACCGACCCAGCTGCCGAACCGCAGGAACGCGGGCACGGCCGGGGCCGGCGTGCCGGGATGCCCGGGCAGGTCCCGGCGGGCGTGATCGAGCGCCCGGTAGAGCGCAGGCGCGAGCCCGAACAGCGTCTCGTCGAACACCGCCATCACGGCGCGGACCTCGTCGATCGGGTCCATGGGCCGGTCCCGCAGCGGGGAGGTCAGCCACAGCAGGTCCACCTCTTCCCGCAGCCGCCGCCGGATCTCGGCCTGCTCGGCGGCGGTTCGTGCCTCGTCGGTGGCGGCCAGCAGGTCGGCGATCCGGCGCAGCGACGTCACCACCGCCCGGCGGCGGGCTTCGGTGGGGTGCGCGGTCAGCACCGGGTGGATCCGGAGCCGGGCGATCAGGTCCGCCGGGGCCTGGCCGCCTGCCCGGCCGAGCTCGGCAACCGCCGCCGCCAGCGATTCCCGCCGCAGGGCGGTGCTGCCCCCCGCCGCGTCCTGCTGGACGCGCAGGGTGCGGACGCGCTGCCGTTCCTCGGCCAGGTTGGCCAGGTGGAAATACACCGTGAAGGCCCGCGCCACCAGCTCGGCGCGTGCCAGCGGCCAGGCAGCGACCAGCGCCGCGATCTCGTCTCCGGCCCGGTCCGGCCGGCCCGGCTGCGCAGCCGACCGCGCCGCGATGACCGCCCGCCGCAGCCGTTCCACGTCGTCCAGCAGGTCCTGCCCGCCCGACTCACGGAGCACCTCACCCAGCAGGCCGCCGAGCATCCGGACGTCCCGGCGCATCGGTTCCGGCAGCTCCCGCCGGTCCGCCTCCCTGCCCCCCGGAGTCGGCCCGGCCTCCCTCCCGACCACGGGCGCCAGCCTAGCGAGGCCGCGCCGGCCGGGCCTGCCGCCGCGCGAGGGCTACCCTGAGGCGCATGAGCAGCGACGTCACCGGCGCTGACAGCGCAGCCGATCTTCACACCACCGCTGGCAAGCTCGCTGACCTGCAGCGGCGCCGGGACGAGGCGATCCACGCCGGCTCGGAGCGGGCGGTGGAACGCCAGCACGCCAAGGGGAAGATGACCGCCAGGGAACGGGTGGACCGGCTGCTCGACCCCGGCTCGTTCACCGAGTTCGGCGCGCTGGCCAGGCACCGCGCGCACGATTTCGGGGTGGCCGCCAACCGGCCGTACGGGGACGGCGTGGTCACCGGGCACGGCACCATCGACGGCCGCCCGGTCTGCGTCTACAGCCAGGACTTCACGGTGTTCGGCGGGTCGCTGGGCGAGGTCTACGGCGAGAAGATCGTCAAAGTGATGGATTTCGCGCTGCGGGTCGGCTGCCCGGTGATCGGCATCAACGACGGCGGCGGCGCGCGGATCCAGGAGGGGGTGGTGGCGCTCGGCCTGTTCGCTGACATCTTCCGGCGCAACGTGCTCGCCTCCGGCGTCATCCCGCAGATCTCGCTGATCATGGGTCCCTGCGCGGGCGGGGCCGTGTACTCCCCCGCCATCACCGACTTCACCCTCATGGTCGACCAGACCTCGCACATGTTCATCACCGGCCCGGACGTGATCAAGACGGTGACCGGGGAGGAGGTCAGCTTCGAGGAGCTCGGCGGCGCGCACGCCCATCACACCCGCTCCGGGGTCGCCCACTACCAGGCCAGGGACGAGGAGGACTGCCTGGAGTTCACCCGCGAGCTGCTGTCCTACCTGCCGTCCAACAACCTCGCCGACCCGCCGCAGGCAGCCCCGCCGCAGCCCGCCTCGCCGCAGGCCGCGAACGGGCAGGAAGGGGCCGACACGGCACTCGCGGTCACCGGCGCGGACGCGGAACTGGACTCGCTGATCCCCGACTCCGCCAACCAGCCCTACGACATGCACGAGGCGATCACCCACGTGCTCGACGACGGGGAGTTCCTGGAGATCCACGCCGGGTTCGCGCCGAACATCGTGGTGGGGTTCGGGCGGGTGGACGGGAGCAGCGTGGGCGTGGTGGCGAACCAGCCGCTGCACCTGGCGGGCTGCCTGGACATCGACGCCTCGGAGAAGGCGGCCCGGTTCGTCCGCACCTGCGACGCGTTCAACATCCCGGTGCTGACGTTCGTGGACGTGCCGGGCTTCCTGCCCGGCACCGGCCAGGAATGGGGCGGGATCATCCGCCGCGGCGCCAAGCTGATCTACGCCTACGCCGAGGCCACCGTCCCCAAGGTCACGATCATCACCCGGAAGGCGTACGGCGGCGCCTACGACGTGATGGGCTCCAAGCACCTCGGCGGCGACGTCAACCTCGCCTGGCCGACTGCGCAGATCGCGGTGATGGGCGCGCAGGGCGCTGTGAACATCCTGTACCGGCGGGAACTGGCCGAGGCCGCCGACCCCGACGCGCTCCGCGCGCAGCGGGTGACCGAGTACGAGGACGCCCTCGCCAACCCCTACGTCGCGGCCGAGCGCGGGTACGTGGACGCGGTGATCCGGCCCGCCGAGACCCGGCCGCAGGTGCTGCGCGCGCTGCGTACCCTGCGCACCAAGCGCGAGTCGCTGCCACCCAAGAAACACGGAAACATCCCCTTGTAGTCAAGAGATTGCTCAGCGTCATGGCCTACAGTCGTAGTGACATGACCGAGTTCTCGCCGCCCTCGCTCCCCACGCTCGCCCGTTACGCGATCATGGTCGATGTCGGGTACATCTACGCAGCCACGGGCGAGCTGCTGTACGGCAGCTCGTCGCGGCGAGAGTTCCGGGTGGACGCGGACAAGCTCATCCAGGCCCTGACCAGGCACGCCGACAGCCTGGTCCGCGGCGAGCTGCTGCGGGTCTACTGGTACGACGCCGCCCGCGACCGGGTACCCACCATCGACCAGCGGGTGATCGCCCAGATGCCGCTGGTGAAGCTGCGGCTGGGGAACCTCAACGCCCGCGGCCAGCAGAAGGGCGTGGATGCACAGATCCGGGCCGACATGGAGGCGCTCGCCCGGCACCGGGCCGTCACCGACACGGTGCTGGTCGCCGGAGACGAGGACATGGTGCCGGCGGTGGAGGCCGCGCAGGCGTTCGGGGTGCGGGTGCACCTGTGGGGGATCGAGCCGCCGTTCGGGACCAACCAGGCCGAGCGCCTGGTCTGGGAGTCCGACACGGTGGAGGTACTCGACCGGCCGTTCCTGGAGCCGTACTTCACCCGGGTGACCCCGGCCGAGCCGGTCCCGCACGCCGCCCTGGCGCCGTCGGTCCCCTCGCCGTCCCAGCTGTTCGGAGAGCGCCCGCCGCGGCCCGCGGGGCGGTCAGCGCACGGCGGCGTAACCCCGCTGCCCAGCCGGTTCGGCCCGGACCGGGAACGCGTGGAAGAGGCGGGCGAGCACGTCGCGCAGAAGTGGATCCTCACCCGCGGTGAGGACAACATCCGGGACCTGCTGCCGGGCCCGATCCTGCCGCCGGTGATCGACAAGGAGCTGCTGGTCGAGGCCGAAAAGGAGCTCGGCCTGTCGCTGCGCCCCTACCAGGAGGCGCGGGAATGGCTGCGGGACGCGTTCTGGGCCCGGGTACGCCGCCAGTTCAGGATCGGCACCGGCCGGTTATGACCGGGTCCGGGCCGGGCGGGAGTGATCGGCAGCAGCCCATGCTCCGCATCGTGGCCGGCCACCCGTCCCCGGCCGAAGTCGCCGCCGTCACCGTGGTGCTGGCGGCGAAGCTCGCCGCCAGCACCACGGCAGCGGTCACACCACCCGCTCAGCACCGGCAGGCAGGCAGTGCCTGGTCCGACCGGGCGCGACGGCTCCGGCTCCCCCTCGCCCCCGGCCCCGACGCCTGGCGCCGCTCCGCCTGGCCCGGGTAGCAATAGGGCTATCATAGGGCTATGCCTACCCGGACTCAGACGATGGTGCAGTTGACCGACGATCTGGTCGAGTTGCTTGACCAGCGGGCGACCGAGGAAGGCGTCTCACGCTCGCAGGTAATCCGCGAGGCCATCGAGGCGTTCTTCCGGGCGGACCGGTCGGCGGCGATCGACCGCGAAATCGTGGCGGGCTATAGGCGGCAGCCGCAGCAGGGTGAGTACGACGCGGACGAGTGGGGCAATCTGGCCACGCTCATGTCAGCCCTGACCGGGAACCAGATGCGGCAGTTGACTGCCGAGGAGCGCGAAGCGGGCTTCGAGCCGTGGTGAGGCGAGGCGGCGTCTACTACCTGGAGCATCCGGAGTTGGGCCGTCGCCCGGTTCTGGTTCTGACCAGAGACGCCGCGATCCCGGTACTCAAGCGGGTCATCATCGCGTCCATCTCACGAACCGTCCGCGGCATCCCGACCGAGGTCCAGCTGGACAAAGAGGACGGGATGCCGGTCCCGTGCGCCGTCAGCCTCGACAACCTCGGCGATGCCTGGAAGGCGATGCTGACCGAGCAGATCACAACGCTCCGGCCAGACAAGATGCGGCAGGTCTGCGACGCGCTGAGCATCGCTACCGGCTGTGGCCCGTGATGCCTGTGCTGACGACCGGGCGGCTGATGCTGCGCGAGATGACCGGCTCGGACCTCGATGACATGGCCGCCCTGCTGGGCGACGAGCAGGTGATGCGGTACTACCCCCGGCCGAAGACCAGGGACGAGGCACGGGCCTGGATCGAGTGGAACCAGCGGCTGTACCGGGAGCACGGCTTCGGGCTGTGGGCCGTGCTGCTGCGCGAGACCGGCGAGTTCGCCGGGGACTGCGGCCTGACGCTCCAGCACGTCGACGGCGCCGACGAGGTCGAGGTGGGCTACCACATCCGTGCCGGCCTGCAGGGGAACGGTTACGCGACCGAGGCCGCCGCTGCCGCCAGGGACTATGCCCGCGACGTGCTCGGCCTGCACCGCCTGATCGCGATCATCAACCCGGCGAACGTCCCCTCCCAGCGGGTCGCCGCCAAGATCGGCCTGGCACCCGAGAAACATGCCGCCGTGTTCGATGCCGAGCAGGTCATCTACGCCGGCCGCCTCTGACCCTGCCTGGCGGCCGCTGGCATACAGGTCCGATTCCCGCCAGCGGCAGTCCGCTGCCTCGGGTTGAATCGTTGGTATGCGGCTCGACTTTGACACGTGCTACCGGGCGGTGCTGGCCCGCGACCCGCGGTTCGACGGGCGCTTCTTCACCGGGGTGAGCAGCACCGGCATCTACTGCCGGCCGATCTGCCCGGCCCGCACCCCCGCCCGGCGGAACATGCGGTTCTTCCCGCACGCGGGCGCGGCGGAGGCGGCCGGGTTCCGCGCCTGCCGCCGATGCCGGCCCGAGGTCAGCCCCGGCTCCCCGGACTGGAACGTCCGCGCCGACCTCGCCGCCCGCGCGGTGCGGCTGATCGCGGACGGGTATGTGGACGAGCACGGGGTGGCCGGGCTGGCCCGCCGGCTCGCGGTGACCGACCGGCACCTGCGGCGGCTGCTGCTCGCCGAGCTCGGCGCGACCCCGCTCGCACTGGCCAGGACCACCCGGCTGCAGACCGCCCGGCGGCTGCTGACTGAGACCGGCATGCCGATCACCGAGATCGCGTTCGCGAGCGGGTTCGCCAGCGTCCGGCAGTTCAACGCCAGCTTCGCGGAAGCGTACGGGCAGCCGCCGTCGGCGCTGCGCACCTCCGTCCCGCGCGATGCCGGTCCTCGCCGCCTCCCCGCGCTCACCGGGAACGGCCGGGATCCGAAGCCGGGCGCAGCGCCCCCCGGACTGCCCGCCGGGGCCGTGTCGCGGGGGGGTTTGGGGGGGTCGACCCCCCGGGCTAGCACTGCGGACGGCGACTGGCTCACGCTGCGGCTCGCCTGCCGGGAGCCGTTCGACGGGCAGGCACTACTGGCATTCCTGGCGGCACGGGCCGTCCCCGGGGTCGAGACGGTGTCTGGCCGCCGCTATGCCCGCACGATCCACGCCCCCGGCGGTCCGGGGGTCATCCAGCTGACGGTGCCGGACAGCGCCGCCGGCCAGGTACTGCTCCGGCTCCGGCTGGCCGGGGTACGCGGGACCGGCCAGGTCGTCTCCCGGGCCCGGCAGCTGCTCGACCTGGACGCCGACCCGCATGCGATCGCCGCCGCCCTGAGTTCCGACGAGATACTGGCGCCGCTGGCCGCGGCCCGGCCAGGGCTCCGGGTGCCGGGCGCCTACGACGGCTTCGAACTGGCCGTCCGGACGGTACTCGGCCAGCAGGTGTCGGTGGCAGCGGCACGCACGTTCGCCGGGCGGCTGGCCGCCCGGCTCGGGACCCGGCTGGAACCAGGGCCCGGCCCGGCCGGCTCCGGCGAGCTGCCGGACCTGTTGTTCCCCGGCCCGGAAGACCTCGCCGAGGCAGACCTGACGGGCCTGGGCCTGACCACCGGCCGCCAGCGCACGCTGCGGGCGCTCGCCGCCGCGGCCGCCTCGGACCGGCTCGCGCTCGGGCCCGGGGCGGACCCGGAGGAGACCGCCGCCCGGCTGGCGGAGCTGCCCGGCATCGGCCCCTGGACCATCAGCTACGTGCTGATGCGGGCGGTGGCCGACCCGGACGCCTTCCCAGCGGGCGACCTGGGAGTGCAGCGGGCGATGGCCCGGCTCGGCTGTGAGCCCGGCCACGAGCAGCGCTGGCGCCCGTGGCGGGCCTACGCCACGGTCCACCTGTGGGCAGCCGGACCAGGCCTGCCAGCCCAGCCTGAGCAGCCGGGCAGCCGTGAGGACGGCAACCGTTCCGCGGATCTCATCCCCGTCCCCTGACCCGCCCGCCCATCCAGGGCCCGCCACATCCCTAGCGGAGTGAACATGTCATCCGACATCATCCTGGCCACCACGATCAGCACCCCGATCGGCCCGCTGAGCCTGCTCGCCCACGGCGACGCGCTGGTGGGCGGCGGGTTCACGGCCGATCCCGGCTGGCTGCACGCGCGGCTGCGGCCGGCGCTGCGGGCGCTGCCGCTGGCCCCGGGCGAGCTGCCGTGGGCGGTCAAGCCGGCCCGCGACTACTTCGACGGCGACCTGTCCGCGCTGGATCTGCTGCCGGTGGACCAGCGGTCGGGCCCGGCCCGCGAGCGGCTGTGGGCCGAGCTGCGCGGGGTCCGTCCCGGCAGCCCGGTCAGCTACTCCGAGCTGGACCG
>JAIRTY010000532.1 GCA_031254715.1 Nocardiopsaceae bacterium
CCTCGTTCGCTGAGGCCTCCGGCAGGATGCCCGCGTTGTTGACCAGGATGTCCACCCGGCCGTGCCGGGCTCCGATCGCCGCGGCCGCGCGGCTGGCACTGTCATAAGACGTCACGTCCAGGTCCTGCCACTCCACCGCGAGCCCCGCCGCGCGCAGGTCCGAGACGGCACCGCCGGCATCGCTCCCGTTGCGCCCCGTCATGACCACAGTGCATCCCGACCTCGCGAGCGCGGCCGAAGTCGCCAGGCCCAGGCCCCGGTTCGCGCCCGTCACCACAGCGATCTTGGACATTGGGATCCTCCTGTCTGCACGCCGCCCACCCGGCAGCCTCACCATGAGAGCTTGCAGCGCGGAGGTGCCCGACGCTGGCGGGAAAAGGACCTCGCGACCTGCCGCCAGCCGCGGCTTACCGGTGGCCGAGGAACCGGGCGGCGGCCCGCGCCCGGGCCCGCCACGGCCCGGGATCGGCCTCGAACGCGGCCAGCCGCTGCGGGTCGACCGGGGGCCGCCGGACCGGCAGCGCGCCCGCCAGCGGGGCGAGCGGGTCTGCGGTGACGTCCCCGGTGAGCAGGCTCATGGTCGCCAGCCCGCACGCGTAGGGCAGCTCCGGCAGGGCTGCGGCCAGCGCCACCCCGGCCGCCAGCCCGGCCGAGGTCTCGATGGCGCTCGACACCACCACCGGCAGCCCGCACGCCTCCGCGACCCGCAGTGCCGCCCGGACCCCGCCCAGCGGCTGCGCCTTCAGCACCACGATGTCGGCGGCTCCGGCGGCCCGCACCGCCAGCGGATCGCTGGCCCGCCGGATCGACTCGTCCGCGGCCAGCGGCACGTCCACCCGCGTGCGCAGCTCGGCCAGGCTCGCCAGGTCCGGGCAGGGCTGCTCGGCGTACTCGAGCCCGAACCGGCCCAGCGCCCGCAGTGCCCGCTCGGCCGCGGGAACGTCCCAGCCGCCGTTGGCGTCGACCCGGATCCGGCCCGCCGGGCCCAGCGCGTCGCGCACCGCCTCCACCCGGGCGATGTCAGCGGGCAGGCTGGCGGCCGGGCCGCCGTCGGCCGCGTCGGCCACCTTGACCTTGGCGGTCGCGCAGCCCGACGCGGCCACCAGCGCGTGCGCCCGGGCGGGCGGGACGGCGGGCACGGTCACGTTCACCGCCACCCGGTCCCGCACCGGGTCCGGCCACCCTGCCGTCGCCGCCTCCATCGCGCAGGCCAGCCAGCGCGCGCACTCGGCCGGGCCGTACTCGGGGAACGGCGAGAACTCGCCCCACCCGGCCGGCCCCGGCAGCAGCGCGCCCTCCCGGACGGTGATGCCGCGGAAGCGGGTCCGCATCGGGATGGCGAACGCCCGCAGGCCCCCGATCAGCTCGTCTGCCAGCGCCGTCGCGCTGTGCTGGTCCGGGGGGACGACCCCCCCACCCCCCCCCGCCGCGCTGGGCTGGTCCGGGGGGACACCCTGCCAGCCGGGGGACACCCCCGAGCCCCCGATGGCCCCAGACCCTCCCGCGCGGGTCACCGCAGCCGCGCCGGTTGCGCGTGGCAACGGCCGCTGGCGGCGCAGCTGGCTGAATATCCGCGGGGCACGCCCTCACCCTACGACCGCCTAACCTTACGACCGTGCCTGACCGGCCCCTGCACGCGCTGCTGCTCCCGCCATCGGCGGGCGGGCAGCTGCTGGCTGCCCTGGCCGCGGGCCTGGACGGCACCGGCCCGGCGATCCTGCCGCTGGATCCGGGGCTACCGCGGGCCCGGCTCGCGGCGCTGCTCGACGCGTTCGCGCCGGATGCGGTGGTGACGCCGGACGGGACCAGGTCCCGGCGCCCGGCGGGCCCCGGCCCCGGCAGCCAGGGGGGTGTCCCTGATGCCACCGCGGTGGTGATCGCGACCTCCGGCTCCACCGGCGAGCCGAAGGGCGTCCGGCTCACCGCCGGCGCGCTGTTGCACTCCGCCCGGGCCAGCCTGGCCCGGATCGGCGCCCGGACCGGCGGGCGCTGGCTGTGCCCGCTGCCGGTCAGCCACATCGCCGGGCTGGGCGTGCTGGTGCGGTCGCTGGCGGCCGGGACCGACCCGGTGATCACCGGCCGGCTGGACCCGGGCCGCGCCGACCCGGCCGCCCTCGGCTGCGGCTACGTCTCGCTCGTCCCCACCCAGCTGCGCCGGCTGCTGGCTGCCGGGGCCGATCTGGCCTCGTTCGACGCCATCCTGCTGGGCGGGGCGGCCATCCCGCCCGGGCTGCTTGCCCGGGCCAGGGCCGCTGGAGCCCGGGTGATCACGACCTACGGCATGTCGGAGACCTGCGGCGGCTGCGTCTATGACGGGACACCCCTGACGGGGGTCACGGCCAGGCCGGGGCCCGACGGCCTGATCCGGATCAGCGGGCCGGTGCTGTTCGCGGGGTACCACCGGCAGCCGGAGCTGACCGGCCGGGTGCTGGCCGGAGACGGGTTCCGCACCGCCGATCTGGGCCGGGTCGAGGCCGACGGGCGGCTCACGGTGCTGGGCCGGGCCGACGACATGATCAACACCGGCGGCGAGAAGGTGGCTCCAGCCCAGGTCGCGGCCGTGCTGGAGACCTGCCCGGGGGTGGCCGAGGCGGCGGTCATCGGCCAGCCCGACCCGGAATGGGGGCAGCGCGTCACGGCCGTGGTGGTGCCCGCGGACTCGGCCGCCCCGCCGGAGTTGGCGGTGCTGCGGGCCCGGGTCAGCGAGGAGATCGCCGGCTACGCGGCTCCCCGTTCGCTGGTGCTGACCCCCGCGCTGCCGCTGCTGCCCTCCGGCAAGCCCGACCCGGCCGCGCTGCAGGCCCTGGCCTCGCCCGCGACCTAGCGGCGCCGGGAAGCCCGTTCGGGATAAATCCGTTCTCCAAGGGGAGAGGATGGGCTACGCAGCGGCAGGAGGCGCGTGGGCGCACGCCGGGCAAGCGTTTCAGGGCGCGCTGCGCCAACGCGGGAACAATCGCAGCGGCAGAACGTTACTACATAGTGCCCGCGCTAAACAGTACCAACTGCTGCTGGATGCGCCAGTGCGCGCGAAGGGAGGTGCCTCATGGCGAGGAACGCGACCGCAGCCGCGAGCCAGCCGCGTGAGGCTGCCCGGGGCCGCCGCAGCAGGAAGACCGACATGCCCGCCGGGGGCGGCGGGCCGACGGCCAGGGAAGTCATGAACACCACTCTCAGCACCGAGCCTGCCGAGGACGCCGAGGTCGTCGAGATGGAGGGGCTTGACGAGGCCGCCGCCGCGGAGGCGGCAGCTGCCGTGCTCAGCGCCACCGCCGCGGCCGGTGTCAGCTCCGAGGTCGACCTCGACGACCAGACCTCGGCCATGGGCGACTCGGTCCACACCTACCTGAAGTCCATCGGCCGGACCAGCCTGCTGACCGCCGAGCAGGAGGTCAACCTGGCCAAGCGGATCGAGGCCGGGCTGTACGCGGAGTACAAGCTGGAGTCGGAGCCGGACCTGGCCGCGGACATGAAGGCCGACCTGGCGGCGGTGGCCGAGGACGGCAGGCGGGCCAAGGCGCACATGCTGGAGGCCAACCTGCGGCTGGTCGTGTCGGTGGCCAAGAAGTACTCCGACCGCGGCCTGTCGCTGCTGGACGTGGTGCAGGAAGGGAACCTGGGCCTGATCCGGGCGGTCGAGAAGTTCGACTACACCAAGGGCTACAAGTTCTCCACCTACGCCATGTGGTGGATCCGGCAGGCGATCCAGCGCGGCTTCGCCGACTCCGCCCGCACCATCCGGCTGCCGGTACACGTGCTGGAGATGCTCAGCAAGCTGAGCCGCGTCGAGCGGGACATGCACCAGCGGCTCGGCCGGGAGCCGACGCCGGAGGAGCTGGCGGTCGAGCTGGACCGGACCCCGGACCAGATCGAGGAGCTGCTGCGCACCAGCCGCCAGCCGATCAGCCTGGACTCCACCATCGGGGAGGACGGCGAGACCAGCATCGGCGACCTGATCGAGGACGTGGACGCGCCGGAGGCGTCGGAGCTGGTGGACCGGCAGCTCATGGCCGACCAGCTGCGGAACGCGCTGGACGCGCTGACCCCGCGGGAAGCCACCATCATGGCGATGCGCTTCGGCCTGTATGACGGCAACCCGCACACGCTGGACGAGATCGGCCGCGCGCTGGGCCTGACCCGGGAGCGGATCCGGCAGCTGGAGAAGCAGTCGCTGTCCAAGCTGCGTCACCCGAGCCGCGCCCAGCGGCTGCTCGACTACGCGAGCTGACCAGCCCGCAACCGTGAGGGCCCGGCCACTGCGGCCGGGCCCTCACGGTTGCGGAGGCCGGGAGGCCGGTACCCCGGCGGCCGGGAGCCGGGCGTAGGCGCCGAGCACCAGGTCCCAGAATCCGCTGACGTCCACCGACTCGGCCACCAGCGCGTTGGGGCCGGCGGCGTCGAAGTCGGTGACGGTCATCCCGGCCGTCAGCCGGCCGGCCGTCTCCACCTCCACCCGTGCCGGGCGGCAGCCGAACAGCCCTGGCTCCGTGACCAGCGCGAGCGCGCAGACGTCATGAACGGGCGGATCGCCGCCGGGCAGCTCGACCTGGCGCCGGTAGCCGCCGAGAACGGGCAGCAGCAGCTCGCTGCCCAGCCGGCCCAGCCCTGCCATCCGCTCCCTGACCTCCGCCGTCGCCAGCGCCTGGAGGGTGACGTCCAGCCCGGCCATGGTGACCCGCCAGCCCGCGCCGAACACGACCGCGGCCGCCTCCGGGTCCCAGAAGATGTTGAATTCCGCGGCCGGCGTGATGTTCCCCCGCCCCGCCGAGCCGCCCATGATGACGAAGTCCGCCACCTGTGAGACGATCCGCGGCTCGCGCCGCACCGCCAGTGCGATGTTGGTCAGCGGGCCGGTCGCGACCAGGACGATCTCCCCCGGCGCCGACCCGATGGTCTCGATCAGGAAGTCAACCGCGTGCCCGGCCCGGGCCCGCTGCCCGGCCGGCGGCAGCCGGGCGCCGCCCAGGCCGGACTCGCCGTGCACGTCGGCGCCGTCAAGCACCGGGCGCAGCAGCGGCGCCGGGCTGCCGGCGACCACCGGGATGTCGCCCCGCCCGGCGAAGTCCAGCACCGCGAGCGCGTTGGCGGTGGTCAGCTCCAGGCTCACGTTCCCGGCCACGGTGGTGATGCCGCGCAGCTCCAGCGCGGGGTGCCCGCAGCCGAACGCGATCGCCATCGCGTCGTCGATGCCGGGGTCGCAGTCGAGTATCACCTGCCGGGGCGGGGCCGCTCCCCCGGTTATGCCGCTGCCCGTGCTCATGCGGCGATCCCGCCCGCTTCCACCAGTTGCCGGATCCGGCCGTAGACCTCCCGGATCTGCGCTGGCGTGGCCTCCGGCAGCACGTTCATGATGATCGGCAGCCCGTCCCGCACCGCGTGATCCATCCGCTGGGCCGTGGCCGGCTGCAGCTCGGGCGCCCAGTCGTCGGGGACCCTGACCTCTAGGGCCGTCATGCTTGTCCTCCTCGTGCTCGCCGCTGGCAGCGGGCGCCGGGGGGCGGCGCCAGCCGCGCGCCGGGTGCGGCCGAGCCGATCCTGGGGGGAGAGCCTAGCCGGTCGCGTGCAGCCAGCGGACCGGGGCGCCCTCGGCGGCGCAGCGGAACGGCTCCAGCTCGTCATCCCAGGGCTGGCCAAGCAGCCGTGCCAGCTCGTCGGCCAGCGCCCCGGCCCGGGACCTGGCGATCGTGCCCGAGGCGCTCGCCGCCGCCACCGTCAGGGCGGCCCGCAGCCGCGTCTCCGGGACCAGGATGTCCCCGTTGGCGGCGGTCACCGCCGAGAACAGGCCCAGGTCCGGGGTGTAGCTGTAGCGCACGGGGTCACACCCGGGACTGGCTTCCTCGGTCGCCTCGAACCGCAGCCGTTTCCAGTTGGTCAGGG
>JAIRTY010000545.1 GCA_031254715.1 Nocardiopsaceae bacterium
CGATTTCACCTGGAACGGGCGGCCGTTCCAGGGTTATGCCGGCGACACGATCGTGTCCGCGCTGGCGGCCGCCGGCGAGCGGATGTTCTCGCGGAGCATGAAGTACCACCGCCCGCGCGGGTTGCTCACCGCCTCCTTCCACGACCCGGGCTGCATGGTCCAGGCGGGAGACGAGCCGAACGTCCGCGCCGCCCACCGGCTGGTGTCCCCCGGCATGGCGGTGACCTCCCAGAACACCTGGCCTTCGCTCCGGTTCGACCTCAAGGCGGTCAACCGGTTCGCGGCCCCGTTCCTCACCGCCGGCTTCTACTACAAGACGTTCATGCGGCCGCGGCTGGCGTGGCCGGCCTACGAGGGCGTGCTGCGCAGATTCGTGGCCGGCGGGCAGGTGTCGCCGGACACGCCGGCCAACCGCCCCGCCAAGCGCCACCTGCATCCCGACGTGCTGGTCGCCGGCGGCGGCCCGGCCGGGATGGCCGCGGCCGTTGCCGCCGCCCGGGCCGGCGCCTCGGTCCTGCTGGTGGAGGAGGAGCATCAGCTGGGCGGGCACCTGCGCTGGGGCACCGAGCCGGAACTGGCCGTACTGGCCGGGCTGGCCGGCCAGGTTGCCGCGGAACCCGGCATCGAGGTGCTGACCGACGCGGTGGTGCTCGGCCGGTATGACGGCAACTGGCTCGCGGTCCTTGAGCGCCGCGGCACGGCCGGCGGCGCCGAGGCCGAGCGGCTGGCCCGGGTGCGCGCCAAGGCGCTCGTGGCCGCGCCGGGGCTGATCGAGCGGCCATACGTGTTCGCCGGCAACGACCTGCCGGGGGTCATGCTCTCGACGGCGGTACGCCGGCTGATCAACCTGTACGCGGTCAGGCCGGGTGAGCGGGCGGTGGTGCTCACCGCCAACCCGGACGGCGACGCGGCCGTGGCCGACCTGAAGCGGGCCGGGGTCGAGGTGGTCAGGGTCGAGGACGCGCGGCTCGGCGGCGACGTGGTGGCCGCGAGCGGGCGGGGCGGGCTCCGCTCGGTCCAGGTCGCCGACGGCACCCGGGTCAGCTGCGACCTGCTGGTCACCGCGGCCGGCTGGACGGCTCCGGCGTCGCTGGTCACCATGTCCGGGGGCGCCGCGCGCTACGACGGGCGGGCGGCGCGTTTCTTCCCCGACACCTCCCGGCTTCCCGCTGACCTCCTGGTCACCGGGGGCATCGCCGGCGACGGCAGCCTGGCGGAACTGACCAGTCATGCGACGGCGGTGGGCGGGGAGGCGGCTCGCCGTGCGGCCGCGACCGGCCGGGCGCTGCTGCTTGCCACGCCGGCCCGCCGGGATTCAGCCCCGCCGCCGCCGGGCGGTGAGCCCGCCGCTATCCCGGCTCTGCCGGTGGCCGCGCACCCCGAGCTGTTCACCGGCCGGACGAACGGGTTCGTGGACTTCAGCGAGGACGTCACCGCCAAGGACCTGCGCGGCGCCGTGGCGGAGGGGTACGCCTCGGCGGAGCTGGCGAAGCGGTTCACCACCGCCGCCATGGGACCGCTGCAAGGGAAGCTGGAGTCGGTCAACACGGCTGCCGTCCTCGCGGCCGCTACCGGTGCCTCGATCGCCGAGACCGGCACGACGACCTGGCGGCCGCCTTATGCGCCGGTCAGCCTGGGCGCGCTCGCCGGGCCCGCCTGCCAGCCGGTCAGGTACTCGCCCATGCAGCCCTGGCACGCGGCGCACGGCGCGGCCCCGCTGGTGGCGGGCGCGTGGATCCGTCCCGACCACTACGGCGACCCGGCGGCCGAGGCGCGGAACGTCCGGGAACGGGTCGGCATCATCGACGTCACCCCGATCGGCAAGCTCGACCTGCGCGGCCCCGACGTGCCCCGGCTGCTGAACCTGCTGTACGTCAACAAGTGGTCCAAGCTCCCGGTAGGCCGGGTCCGGTACGGCGCCATGTGCGCGGACGACGGGGTGGTACTCGACGACGGGGTGACCGGCCGGCTGGGCGAGGAGCACTACCTGATGAGCACCACCTCGTCGGGCGCCGCCGCGGTGTGGGAATGGGCGGAGAGCTGGCTGCAGACCGAGCACCCGGACTGGGCCCTGCACGTGACCCCGGTGACGACCGCCTACGCCAGCATGAACGTGGCCGGCCCGCAGGCGCGCCGGCTGATGGAGCGGGTCGCCGAGGGGGTCGGCCTCGCCGGCGAGGCCTTCCCGTATATGCACGTGCGGACCGGCCGGATCGCGGGCGTCGACGGGTGCGTGCTGTGGCGGATCGGCTTCACCGGGGAGCTCAGCTATGAGCTGCACGTCCCGGCCGGCTACGGGCTGCACGTCTGGGAGGCGCTGCTGGCGGCCGGCGAAGACCTCGGGGCCGCGGCGTTCGGCGTCGAGGCACAGCGCATCCTGCGGCTCGAGAAGGGCCATCTCATCGTGGGCCAGGACACCGACGGGCTGACCAAGGGCTTCAGCGCGGGCCTGGACTGGGCCATCAAGCTGGACAAGGACGATTTCGCCGGCAAGCCGGAGCTGGCCTGGCAGCTCGCCGAGGGCGGCGGGCCGCGGCTGGTGGGGCTGCAGCCCACCGGCGACACGGTGGTGCCCGAGGAAGCCAGCCTGATCATGGACGGCGGCCACGTCGCAGGCCGGATCACCTCCAGCAGGATGTCACCAGCCCTCCGGCGGCCGGTCTGCCTGGCACAGGTCGAGGAGCGGCTGGCCAGCCCGGGCACCGAGGTGACCGTGCGGCTCCCCGGCGGGCGGCTGATCAGCGCCCGGGTCATGGAGCAGCACGCCCACGTCGATCCGGAGGGAGGGCGGCAGCGTGCCTGAGGTTGGCAGCGTGGCTGAGGTTGACGGAAAGCCTGTTGCGCGCAGCCCGGTCCTTCCGGAGCCGCCGGCGATCGTGACGGCGGGCTGGGAGGTGAGCGGGAGCCGGGCGCAAGGGGAGCTGACGCTCACCGACTGCACCCCGCTGGCCAAGGTCCAGCTCCGGGCGCCGGCCGCCGGGAAGGCCGCGGACCTGCTCGGGGTTCCGTTCGGCCGCGCCGCCAGGGACCAGGCCGGCACCCTCGTGGCGGGTGCGGGGCCGGGAGAATGGCTGCTGCTCGCCCCGCCCGGCCAGGCGGCTGAGGTCGCTGCCAGGCTCGGGGACGTGGCCGGCCAGGCCCCCGGCGAGCTGGTGAGCGTGGTGGACCTGACGCACGGCCGGGCACTGCTGCGGCTGACCGGCCCGCGAGCACCTGATGTGCTGTCCGCGGTGTGCGGCATCGACTTCTCGGACGCGGTCACCCCGGACGGCGCGGCGCTGCGTACCTCCGTCGCGGCCCTGGCGACCGACGTGATCCGGGACGATGCCGCAGCCGCACGCTCCTACCTGCTGCACTGCGAGCGGTCCTCCGGGCAGTACCTGTTCGACGCGCTCCGGTCGGCGGGCCTGGACTGGGGCATCGAGGTGGACGGCTTCCGGCTGCCTGGCATCTGACCCGGGCGCGGGCGGGCGATAGCGTGGTGCTGCCCTCGGACAGCCGTGACACCGGAAAGGCGGGTGCCCATGATTCCCACTCACAGCCGGTACGTCATCATCGGCGCGGGGGTTCACGGACTCTCAACGGCCTGGCACCTGGCCCGTGAGCTGCGGGCCCGCGGGACCGGCGGGGGCGAGGACATCCTGGTACTCGACAAGCGCGGGCCCGGCGCCGGGGCGTCCGGCATCGCGTGCGGGACCGTCCGCAATAACTACTACCAGCCGGCCATGCGCGAGCTGATGGCACATTCGGTGTCGGTGTGGGAGTCGGACCCCGAGGCGTTCTCCTACCACCCGGTCGGCTTCCTGCAGATCGCGCCGGCGGCGATGGCCGAAGACGTCGCGAAGATCTTCTCCGAGCAGCAGGCGATCGGCTACCCGTCCGTGCTTGTGGAGGGCGAACGCGACTGCAACCGCTACCTGCTCGGCCTGTTCGACGACTGGCAGGCGCCCGGGATCACCACCGTCCTGCACGAGCAGAAGGGCGGGTACGCGAACAACATCCGGGCGGTCCGGGGCCTCGCGGGAAAGGCCGAGGCGGAGGGGGTCAGGATCGCTGCCGGCGTCCGGGTCACCGGGCTGACGCTGGCCGGAGGGGCGGTGACCGCGGTCGAGACCGATCAGGGCGTGATCGGGTGCGATCAGCTCGTGGTCGCGGCCGGCCCCTGGGTCCGCGACCTGTGGGCCTGGCTGGAACTGCCCGAGACGGTCACGGTGGCGGGCCCCGGCGGCGCCGGCGGGGTGGAGCGGCCGATGTGGACCTACTGGGCACTGCAGGAGGGCACGCTGGCGATCGAGCCGGGAGAGTTCACCGACAGCAGCGGCGGCTTCCCGCCGGTCACGCACGTGGACTCGGACACGCCGCTCTACGACGACGTCAGCGGTGACCTGATCACCGACCAGCTGTGGGGCATCTACTACAAGCCCGACTTCTCCTTCAACGGGCTCCAGGGCGGCGCCGCCCCCAACCTCGTGGCCAAGCCCGCCGGGGCGATCGCCATCGACCCGTACGGCCCGGAGAGCCCCGAGTACACGGTGGCCGACGACTTCGTCCGGATGTGGACGTCGGGGCTTGCGCACTGTCACAAGCGGTTCCAGGGCAAGCGGCAGCTGTACCGGCATGACCCCAGCGGCGGCATCGGGGCCTTCACTCCCGACAGCTTCCCGGTCTTCGACGTCTTCCGGCAGAACGCCTACGTGATCGCCGATTCCAACCACGGGTTCAAGATGATCGGCGTCGGCGCCCTGGTCGCCAAGGAGCTCCTCGGCGAGCAGCAGGCGATCCTCGAGCCGTTCAGATTCGGCCGGTACCGGACCGGAGAACTGCACCCGGTGAGTCATTCACCGTTCCCCTGGAGCTGACCTGGAGGCATCGTGGAACCAATTCGGATGGGCATGGTCGGGGCCGGGTGGATCGCCCAGGATCACCGGCGCGTGCTCGAGTCGCTCCCGGAAGCCGAGCTGGTGGCGGTGTGCGACATCGACGGCGAGCGCGCCACGGCCCTGGCCGCCGGCAACGGCGCGCGCGTCTACCAGGACTGGCGTGACCTGCTCGACCGGGAGGAGCTCGGGGCGCTCGTCGTGTGCACGCCGCCGGCCACTCACCGGGAGCCTGCGATCGCCGCGCTCGACCACGGGCTGCCCATCTACCTGGAGAAACCGATCGCCCGCACGCCCGAGGACGCGGCCGCGATCGTGGCGGCGGCCGAGCGCACCGGCACCGTGTGCGCGATCGGCTACCAATGGCACGCGCTCGACCTGCTCGAGGACCTGCCGGAGCTGCTCGCCGGCCAGCAGATCGGGCTGCTGGCCGGGGCGAGCATCGGGCCGACCCAGCGCCGGCCCTGGTTCGTGAACATGCGGGCGGGGGGCGGGAACCTGCTCGAGCGCGGCAGCCACCACATGGATCTCGCCAGGAAGGTGGCGGGCGAGGTGGCGGCGGTGCAGACCGCCGCCGGGCGGGTCCGGCTGGCCCGCAGCGGGGGAGAGGACGGGGATACCGACGATGCCCTCACGATCGTGCTCCAGCTCGCCTCCGGAGCCCTGGCGACCATCGTGGTCGCCTGGACGCAGTCAGGCCAGCCGGGCAACTACGGCCTGGACATCGTCGCCTCCGAGGCCACGCTCAGGCTCGCGCTCGACCCCGATTTCACCCTGACCGGGATGAGCAGGGGCCAGCAGGTGACCCGGCAGGCCGGCTCGCATCCCATGGAGCGGTCGATGCGCACATTCCTGCACGCGGTGAGCGAGCGTGACCCGGCGGCCGTCATCTGCAGGCCACCGGACGCGGCCGCCACGCTGGCGGTGGCCGTCGCGGCCGAACGGGCGCTGGAGACGTCGCGGGCGGTCCCGGTGGAAAGCCCCTGACCCGCCCCGGCGGGGGCCTGCCTGCCCGCCCGGGCGGGCCGCCTGGCCCCGGAGAGCCCGGCGTGGCGGCCGGCAACGTCAGCTGGCGGTCCACCCGCCGTCACACGGGAGCACCGCCCCGGTCAGGAAGGCGGCCTCCGGCCCGAGCAGGAAGGCGATCAGCCCGGCGATGTCCTCCGGGCGGCCGGGCCCGCCCAGCAGCACCCGGCCCGCCGTCCGCGCGGCCTCGCGGCGGGTCAGCTCGCCGTGGCCGGACGACGCCCGGAGCATGGGCGTGTCCACCGGGCCCGGGCAGACGCAATTGGCCAGGATGCCCTCTGGCGCGTGATCCACGGCCATGGCGCGGGTCAGGCCGATCACTCCCGCCTTGGCCGCCTGGTACGCGGGGCTGCCCGCCCCGCCCACCAGGCCGTACTGGGAGCTCACGGTGACGATCCTGCCCCCGCCGCCGGCCCGCAGGAAGCTGAGCGCCTCCCGGCAGACGTGGAAGGTGCCCGACAGGTTCACCGCTAGGGTGCGGTTCCACTCCTCCTCGGCGATCTGGCCGACATCGCCGGTGTACCCGCCGATCCCGGCGGCGGTGACCACGCCGCCGAGCCGGCCGGCCGCCCCCGCCGCCTCCATGACGGCCGCCCGGACCTGCGGCGGGTCGGCGACGTCGGCCGCCACCGCGGTGGCGCGGGCCTGCTCGGCGGGGCTCAGCCCGGCGATCCAGCGCCGCAGGCCGGGGGCGTCCCGGTCGAGCACGGCGACCTCGGCTCCTTCGGCCAGGCAGCGGGCCGCGACGGCCTGGCCGATCCCGGAGGCGGCCCCGGTGACAAGTACCCTCGAACCGGTCAAGAAGGGGCCCCGGGCCTGGCTCCCGCTCCCGGCCGGCGTACTGTCTGATGACCCTGTGCGCACGGGAGAACTATCCCGCACAGCGGGCTCAGTCGCGACCGCGGCGGCCGCCGGCTCCGGGGCCGGATCCCCGGAGATCGTTGCACTCGGCTGCGAACCAGGTAAGAATCAACCGCTATGTAGTAGGGAACTACCCGTAGTCATCCCGATCCGGGGGATGACCGGAGCCGGAGGTGGTGGAAGAGTGGCGCAGTACCTGCTCAGGCGGCTGGGGCTTGCGCTGCTGACCTTGGTCCTGCTGAGCCTCATCATCTTCTTCGCCGGATCGGTGCTGCCGGGCAACCCCGGCCGGGCCATCCTCGGCCCGTTTGCCTCTCAGCACGCCGTTCAGGCCCTGAACCAGCGGCTCGGCCTCAACCGCCCGCTCCTCAGCCAGTACTGGAGCTGGGTATCCGGCCTGTTCCATGGCGATATGGGCACCTCGTACCAGTTCCGGGCGCCGGTGAGCTCCTTCCTGGTTCCCGCGCTGGGGCGCTCGCTCAAGCTGGCGGTGGTCGCGTTCGTGATCGTGGTCCCGGTCGGCATCATCGCCGGGGTGATAGCCGCGCTCAAGCGCGGCCGGGCCATCGACCGGACCATCAGCGTGACCGGCCTGTCCCTGTCAACCGTCCCGGAGTTCGTCTCCGGGATCGTGCTGATCGTGGTCTTCGCCATCGGGCTGAAGGCGCTCCCGGTCACCGCGAACCCGCCCGCCGGCACCTCGCCGCCCGGCCAGCTCTACTATCTGATCCTGCCGGCGATCCCGCTGGTGTTCATCCTGTTCGGCTACATCGCCCGGATGACGCGGGCGGGCACGATCGAGGCGCTCGACTCTGACTATGTCCGGACGGCCACCCTCAAGGGGCTGTCCTATCCGGTGGTGATCCGGCGCCATGTCCTGCGCAATTCGCTCCTGCCCACCATCACCGTGGTGGCCACCCAGACCGGCTACCTGATCGGGGGCCTCGTGGTCGTCGAGACGTTGTTCAACTATCCGGGTCTCGGCAGGCTGATCTTCACTGCCGCCAACAACAAGGACTTCCCGATGCTGGAGGCGGG
>JAIRTY010000552.1 GCA_031254715.1 Nocardiopsaceae bacterium
CGACCTGGTGCCGGCCGCCGTCACAGCGGAACGGATGCGCTCTGGCGAGATCGAGGAGCTCCGCTTCCCCCGCAATCCGCTCGACGTGCTCGCGCAGCAGGTCATCGCGATGACCGCGATGGACGACTGGGACGTCGGTGAACTTGAGCGCATGGTCCGCCGCGCCGCGCCGTTCAGCTCCCTGTCGACCCAGGTGCTGTACGCGGTTCTGGACATGCTGTCGGGCCGGTACCCGAGCGAGGAGTTCGCCGGCCTGCGCCCGCGGGTGGTGTGGGACCGGGTCGAGGGCACGCTGCGCGGCCGGCCGGGCGGCCAGCCGCTGGCGGTCACCAGCGGCGGGACGATTCCTGACCGCGGCCTGTTCGGCGTGTTCCTGGCGGGCAAGCAGACGTCGCGCGTCGGCGAGCTGGATGAGGAGATGGTGTACGAGTCCCGCGTCGGCGACGTGTTCGTGCTCGGCGCCAGCTCTTGGCGGATCGAGGACATCACCGCCGACCGGGTGCTGGTCTCGCCTGCCCCGGGCCGGCCGGGCCGGCTGCCCGGGCGGCAGGCCGGCCTCGGCGC
The DNA here is from genome assembly GCA_031254715.1 of Nocardiopsaceae bacterium. Lineage (GTDB taxonomy): Bacteria > Actinomycetota > Actinomycetes > Streptosporangiales > Streptosporangiaceae > JAIRTY01. The sequence goes on from JAIRTY010000552.1 coordinate 565, forward strand.
GGCCGGCCGAGATCGCGGCCAGCTGGCCCGATACCCAGCGATGCACGTCGTGCGCGCGCACCCGGCGCCCCATCGCTTCGATCGCCGCGCGGCGGGTGTGTGAGGGCAGCTGCAGGGCGTATTCAATGCGGTGCGACAGCCCCTCCACGTCGAACGGATTGCACAGCACGGCCTCCTTGAGCTCGGCCGCTGCCCCGGTGAACTCGCTGAGCACCAGCGCCCCGTCACCGCCCAGGGCCTGCTGCACCGTGACGTACTCCTTGGCGACCAGGTTCATCCCGTCGTTGAGCGGCGTCACCAGCAGCGCCGCTGCGGATCCGTAGTACCCGGCGAGCTGCTGCTGCGGCAGGCCCCGGTACAGGTAGTGGACCGGCACGTCGCCGCCCGGCTCGGTGAAGCGGCCGTTGATCCGGCCGATATGGCGTTCCACGGCCGCCCGCAGGTCCCGGTACTCCCGCACGTTGTCCCGGCTGGGCACGGCAACCTGCAGGAAGGCGAGCCGGTCGCGCAGATCCTCGCGCCGCTCGAGCAGCAGCTCCACCGCGAGCAGCCGCTCGACGATGCCCTTGGTGTAGTCGAGCCGGTCCACGCCGAGCAGCAGGATCCGGTCGCCGAACTGCTCGCCGATGGCCGTGACCTCGCGGCCGGTCGCGCGGTCGGTGGCGTACCGCCGGAACTCCGCGACGTCGATCGAGATGGGCGCGGTGGCGGTGGTCACCACCCGGCCCTCCGGCAGCATCACCTTCGAGCCCTGCACCTGCACGCCCCGGCCCGCCAGCAGCCGGGTGCACGCCTGCAGGAAGTTCCGCCGGTAGCCGGTGGCGTGGAACGACACCACGTCGGCCCCGAGCAGCCCGAGCAGGATCTCCTCCCGCCACGGCAGCCGGGCGAAGATGTCCGGCGACGGCCACGGCACGTGCAGGAAGAAGCCGATGGGCTGGTCCGGGCGGCGGGCCCGGATCAGCTGCGGGACGAGCATCAGGTGATAGTCGTGTACCCAGGCGAGCGCGCCTGGCAGGTCGCTGAGCGCGCGCACCGCCTGCTCCGCGAACACCTCGTTCACCCGCCGGTACGCGTCCCACCAGGCCCGCTCAAAGCGGGGCTTCTCGATCGCGTCGTGCAGCAGCGGCCACAGCGAGGCGTTGGCGAAGCCGTGGTAATACTGCCGCACCTGCTGCGCGGTGAGGCTGACCGGCAGCAGCTCGACGTGGAGTTCCGGCAGCTCCCGCGGGATACCGGCGGTGCCGCCGTCCCATCCAACCCAGGCCCCGCTGCGGGAGGTCATGACCGGGCGCAGCGCCGTGACCAGCCCGCCGGGCGACAGCTCCCAGCCGTCATCACCGCGCTGGACCGGCAGCCGGTTGGCCACCGCCACGACCTGCGGCGGCGCCTCGTCGTGGCCGGCCCCGCGGGCCTTGCCGTCTTGGTTCGGGTGCAGATTCATTACCGGACACCTACCCGGGATACGGCATGCTCCCCGTCCATCACGTCCTAATTACATATTGACTTCCTAATATCAGTAGGAAATACTTCTTCCATGAGGGAGGCCGTCCCCGCGCCCGCTCCGGCGAGCCGCCGCCAGCGCCGCCGCCAGGAGACGATCGAGGAGGTGCTCGGCATCGCGGTCGCGATCATGGCCGAGCAGGGCGTGGCCGGGCTGTCCACCGGCGAGATCGCGCGCCGGATGGGCATCCGGCCGCCGTCGCTGTACGGGTACTTCCCGTCCAAGCACGCGCTCTACGACGCGCTGTTCGCCCGCGGCGCGAAGAGCGTGCTCGCGGCGATGTCAGAGGTGTTCGCCGCGCCCGTCGCTGGCGACGGCACGCTGGCGGAGGTGATGCGCCGCGGCGGCGAGACGTTCGTCCGCTGGTCGCTGGAGCACCCGGCGTATTCCCAGCTGCTGTTCTGGCGCCCGGTGCCGGGGTTCACGCCGTCGCCGGAAGCCTACGAGCCCGCCCTCGAGCTGGTCGGCCTGAGCATCGAGCGGTTCGCCCGGCTGCAGCGGCTGGGGCTGCTGCGCCGCGACGTGCCCGCCGAGCAGATCCACCGGGACTGGACGATCCTCATCGCCGGCGTGGTCAGCCAGCAGCTTTCCAACGAGCCGGGGGCGGACTTCGGGACCGGCCGGTTCACGGCGGCGCTGCCCGGTCTCGCTGCCATGTTCGCCCGTCACTACGAGCCCTCCGCCACATCCGCGCCTACCGGGAGGGGAACCCATGCAGACCGCGATCGACCAGATCGATGACCGCATCTACCGCATCTCAACCTTCGTCCCTGACGCCGCGCCAGGGGGCTTCACCTTCAACCAGTTCCTGATCGACGCCGAGGAACCACTGCTGTATCACACCGGGATGCGAGGTCTGTTCCCGGCGGTGCGGGCGGCGATCGAGCAGGTGCTGCCGGTGGCGCGGCTGCGCTGGATCGCCTTCGCCCATCTGGAGGCCGACGAGTGCGGCGCGATGAACGAGTTCCTCGAAGCCGCGCCGCACGCGCAGGTAGCGCACGGCGAGCTCGGGTGCGTGGTGTCACTGAACGACCAGTGCGCGCGGCCGCCCCGGCCGCTGTCCGACGGCGAGGTCCTCGACATCGGCGGGGCGTCGCTGGCCCGCCGGATGACCGAGATCACCACCCCGCACGTCCCGCACAACTGGGAGTCGCACATGTTCTTCGAGCAGGACAGCGGCACGCTGTTCTGCGGTGACCTGCTCAGCCAGGTCGGCAACGGGCCCGCCGTGACGGGCGACGACCTGCTCGACGAGGCGATCGCCGCCGAGGAACTGTTCCACCAGACCTCGCTGGGCCCGGCGGTGCCTGCGACCTACCGCCGGCTGGCCGGCCTCGGGCCGCGGCGGCTCGCGATCATGCACGGCTCCAGCTACGACGGCGACTGCCCGGCCCTGCTGCGTGCCATGGCCGATGTGTACGAGCAGCGGTTCGGGTGCGGCGGGCAGAACACCGCGGCGCAGCCGCTGCCGGGGCAGGACGCGGCGGCGCAGCCGCTGCCGGGGCATGCCGGGGCAGCGGGGTCCGGGCCCGGCTCCGCCGGGGAGTCCCGGTGACCGCGGCCGCCGCTGCGGCCACCGGGACCGGGCCGCGCCGGCCACGGCTCGGCCACGCCCTGGCGGGCCGCCTGGCGGCGGCCGAGTACACGCGGTGGGTGGCGCAGTTGCGGTCGCTCGCGCCGGCCGACTGGGAGCGCCCGACCGCGTGCCCGGCCTGGGATGTCCATGCCATGGCCTGTCACGTGCTCGGCATGGCCGAGTTCGCCGCGTCCCCGCTGGAGCAGGCGCGGCAGTTCCTGGCAGCCAGGCGCGCTGGCGGGTTCTTCCTGGACGCGCTGACCGGGCTGCAGGTTGCCAAGCACCGCCACCGTTCGCCCGCCGAGATCGTCGAACGGCTTGCTGCCACCGGGCCCCGGGCGGCCAGGGGGCGGGCCCGCATGCCCCGGCTCGTCCGGCAGGTACGGCTGCGGGAACAGCCGGTGGACGACACTGGCGCCAGCACCGAGGACTGGACGCTGGGGTTCCTCACCGACGTGATCCTCACCCGGGACCCGTGGCTGCACCGCAGCGACATCGCGGCTGCCACCGGCCGGGCCATGACCCTGACCGCCGGCCACGACGGGGTCCTGGTCGCCGATGTGGCCGCGGAGTGGGCGCAGCGCCACGGCCAGCCCTGCGCCCTGGTCCTCACCGGGCCCGCGGGCGGCCGCTGGCAGTGGGGCGCCGGCGGGCCGGGATATGAACTGGACGCGATCGAGTTCTGCCGGGTGGTGTCGGGCCGCGGCGCGGGCGAGGGCCTGCTGGCGACCCGGGTCCCCTTCTAACGGGCACTGCGATGAGCGGAACCGTTCGGCCTGCCTGCGGCGGGAGGTGTCGCGGCCGGCGCGGATAACGCGATCGCCAGCGGGATGGTGGCGGCCAGCGAGGTCCCTGCCCCGGCCACGCTGACGATCTCGAGCCTGCCCCCCAGCGCCTCGACGCGGTCCCGGAGGCCGATCAGGCCGGAGCCGCGGCCGGGGTCGGCTCCGCCATCCCCGTCGTCACGGACCAGCAGCCGCAGCGCGCCCTCCGCCACCCCCACGTCGACCTCCGCCACCGAGGCGCGGGCGTGCCTGGCGGCGTTGGTGAGCCCTTCCGACACGACGTAGTAGGCAGCCACCTCGGCCTGCCTGGGCAGCCGTCCGGTGACCCGCACGTTGAGCCGGACCGGCACGCCGGAGCGGCGGGCGAGGGCCTTCAGCGCCGGCGCCAGGCCGCCGCGCTCCAGCACCGCCGGGTGCAGCCCGCGCGCGAGCTTGCGCAGGTCCTCGACCACGCCGGTCACCTCCCGGGCGGTGCGGGAGTACTGCTCAGCGACCGCTTCCTGGCCGGGCGGCAGCTGCGCCTGCGCGGCCCGCAGCTCGAGCGCGATGGACAGCAACTGCTGCTGGGAACCGTCGTGCAGGTCACGCTCGATGCGGCGGCGGGTCTCGTCGGCCGCCGCGACAACCCTGGCCCTGGAGGCGGTGAGCTGGGCGCGGTTCTCGCTGTTGGCGATCGCCATCGCGGCGAGCTCGGTGAAAGCGAGCATCCGCTCCTCGGTTCCTGGCGGCGGCGGCCTGGCATCGTCGGAGAACGCGATGATCGCGCCCCAGACTCCGCCCTCGACCGTGATCGGGGTGCCGACCGAGGACCGGATTCCCTGCTCCCGCACCCAGGCCGGCAGTTCGCCCGGGATGCCGCGGTAATCGGTGACGCGGGCCGGCGCCTGGGTCCGCCGCACCTGGCCGATGGTGGATCCCTCCGCGACCGGCCAGCACGAGTCCAGCGCGAGCCCCGGCATACCGGGCGTGCCCCAGGTGCCGACGACGGTCACCTGGTCCGGGGGCCCGAATCTGGCGACCGCCGCGCACTCCGCCTGCAGCACCCGGCCGGTCTCCTCGGCCACCGCCCCGAATACCTCGGGCGGCGGGACCCCGCGGGCGACCAGCGTGGCCACCCGCCGCAGCGCGGCCTGCTCGGCTGCGGACCGCCGCAGCTCTTCCTGGCCGGCCGCAAGGGAGAACGTCATCGCGTTCAGCGAGCGCTCCAGCGTGCCGATCTCGCCCCGGCCGGTCTCGGGCAGCCGCGCGGCCAGGTCGCCGCCAGCCACCTGGTCCGCCATCCGGGAGGCACGCCGGACCGGCCGGGCGACCGCCCGGGCCACCCAGCCGCCGGAGGCCAGGATGAGCACCACCGAGCCGGCCACCGCCGCCACCGCCGCCACGACGGCCCGGTGGGCCGCGGCATCCACCTGGGCCGACCGGGCGGCCGCCAGCCTGGTCCCGGCCTGCTCGAACTGGCTGAACTGGGCGCGGAGCGTGTCGACCCGGTGCCGCCCGTCGGCGGTCAGCGCCGGGGTCCTGGCGGCTGCCAGGTTGCGCTGCGCGAGCGCCACCAGCGGATCGGAGTAGTCATGCAGGTAGGACCCGACCCCCGCGGCGATCCGGCGGGCCTGGGCTTCCTGGGCCGGGCCGACCTGCCTGGCCAGCTGCACCAGGGTGCTGGCCAGGCCGGGGATCTGCCGCCTGGCCATCTGCCAGGGCTGGAGGAACGACGGCTGGCCGGTGATGATGTAACCACGCGCGCCGGTCTCGGTGTCGAGGACCAGCAATTCCAGTGAATCCGCGGCGATCAGCGATTTGCGGATGTGCCTGGCCCCGAGCGAGGCGTGGTGCTGGCTGCTGATCGCCGCCAGCAGCAGCGCGAAGGCGCCGCCGATGAGGAGGCACAGCACGATGCTGGCGGCGATGGTGCGGACGGTCAGGCCGGTGCGCGGGCGGGGCCCCCGGCGCGGACGGCTGCTGCGGGCAGGGGGCGGCGAAGCGGGAGAGCCGCCGCTCGGGTCCGCCGGGGGCGGAGCGGGAGGTCCGCCACGGGAGCCGGGAACGGGCGGGCAGGGAGGGCCACCACGTGAGCCGGGAACGGGCGGCCCGGGAGAGTCATCGCGTGAGCCGGGGAGGGGCGGAGGGGGCTGGCCCTCGCGCGAGCCGAGCAGGAGCGGCCTGCCAGCGCGCGACCGCCCGCGGCCCTCCCCCCGCGTGCCCATGACACCCCTCTGACCAGCGGCAACTGTCCGCTGGTGATGAGATACAACTAGTATCACTCTACGGTGATGAGGAAAAGTGGGAGATAAGCCGACACGGGTAGTACTGGCCGATGATGACACCCTGCTCCGGGAGGGAATCGCCAGCCTGCTGGAGCGCTCAGGCTTCGCCGTGGTCGGGCAGGCGCAGGACGCGCCGGGGCTGCTGGAACTGGTCCGCGAACATCGCCCCGACCTCGCCATCATCGATATCCGGATGCCACCGGACCACCTGACCGAGGGCCTCGACGCGGCCCGGGCGATCAGGGCCGAGTCCGGCCAGACCGGGATACTGCTGTTGTCGGCCCACGCCGAGGTGGACGAGGCGACGGAACTGCTGGCGGCCGGGCACTCGGTCGGCTACCTGCTCAAGGACCGGGTGACCGACGTCGCTGAGTTCACCGAGACGGTCGAGCGGGTGGCGCAGGGGGCCTGCGTGGTCGATCCCGCCCTGGTGACCGAGCTCGTCACCGCCCGCCACCGGGATGACCCGCTGCAACAACTCACCGGCCGGGAGCGGGAGGTGCTCGCGCTGATGGCCGAGGGGCGGTCGAACGCGGGCATCGCCAGCAGGCTCTGGATCACCGAGGGAACGGTCGAGAAGCACGTGCGCAGCATCCTGTCCCGGATGCGGCTGTCGGAGACCGAGGACGACCACCGGCGGGTGCTGGCGGTCCTGGCCTACCTCGATTCCCGGTTACCGCCGGCCCGTTCGGCTTCCGGCCGGGCGCTGGCCCAGTCGGCTTCCTGCTGACCGCTGGCTCGGCTGGCTTCCGGCCGCCCGCTGGCCCCGTCGGCCACGATGCGGCGGATCGCCGCTCCCGAAAGC
>JAIRTY010000607.1 GCA_031254715.1 Nocardiopsaceae bacterium
CCCCACGCGGTGAGCTTCCCTTCGAGAATTGGTTGCCATATTGCCTGCCGGCCGATGAAAACCAGCATGAAAGCCGAGGGGTCGGCAGAGATGTGGGCGTCAACGTCACGTGCGCCCGCCGTGTCGAGCGTCAATGAGCCGCCGTCGAAGACCATCAACGTGCGTCCGCCGCCACGCAGGCGCAGTTCGATGCGAGCCCGGAAGGATCCGGCCCTCTCCTGGTTCACGAAAGCAGTGGGCGGCAGGGCCGCGATCAGCGGAAGCACGCCGCCCTCGATCGCGAGCCGGGCGTGGCGACGCTGTATTGGCCACGGGCGCCCGGTGGCTTTGGCGATGTCGTGGCCGTGGACCAGGCATTCTTCGAGCAGGTGACAAGCCACCGCCAAAGGTGGCAGGCGGATACCTTGCAGCCAATCGACGGTTGCTGACTGCGAACGCGACGCGACGTCGTCGAACTCGTCGGCAAGCGTGCCGATGCGATCAGCGAGCACGGCTGGGTCCCGTTCGCCGTCCTCGGCCAGCAGCTTCGCGGTGGCCTCGGCTATACCCGCCTTTGTCACCATGGCTTCCGGGACCGGCCTTCCGGCGATGGCATCGGTGTCGGCGCGGAAGCAATGGGATAGGTGGGCCGCGACTTCGCCCACCGTCCACGTACCGACCGAAGCCGCGTTGGCGTCAGGGGCGCTCCGCACAAGTGCGACCAGGCTGGGGACAATCTCCCCCAACGCCGCCCGAGCCTGGGCCATGGTTCCGGGTGCACCACTGTGCCTCGCGGGTGAGACCACACTCATGACGACCCTCCTGTCGCTGATCGTGCTAGATATAATAGACTGAGGTTGAGAATGTCAAGTAGGTGAGGGATGAGTCGAAGCTACGGCCAGTACTGCGGTCTCGCCCGGGCGCTCGATGTCGTGGGCGACCGGTGGAACCTGCTCATCGTCCGCCAGCTCCTGATGGCTCCCGCCCGCTACCGCGAGCTGCTCGATGGGCTCCCCGGCGTGGCCACCAACCTGCTTGCCGACCGTCTCCGCGACCTCGAGACCGCCGGAGTGGTCGAGCGGCGGCTGGCCGAGGAGGGCAACGCCATCGTGTATGCCCTCACGCCGTGGGGCGCCGGGCTGCGGGAGCCGGTCGAGGGCCTCATCCGCTGGTCCACGCCGCTCATGGTGCGCGGGCCGGGCGGCGACCGTTTCCGCGCGGAATGGCTCGTCGTCGCTCTCCCGGCCTTGCTCGGTGACAAGCCCGCCGTACGCCGGCCATCGACGTTGGGTATCGCGGTCGACGGTCACCTGCTCCAGGTCGCGGCGACGCGCTCGGGCATAGCCGTGAGCCCGCATGATGGCCGCGATCTCGATGCTGTCGTCCGGGCTGACGCCTCGATCGTTCTCGGGCTGGCAGCGGGTGTGCTCGACCTTGACGACACCCGTGGGCTCGTCGACATCGACGGCGATGAAGCCGCCGTACGAGCCGTCTTCAACCCCCCGGCGCCGTCTTGACCGTGCGAACATACGCCACGGCCACGGGCCCTGCGAGCCTCGGCTAGTGCACCAACCCGAGCCGTCACGCGGCGGTTGCGGAACGACATCTGCTGGTCGGTGTTTGACTGCTGAGCGATATTCATCGCCGGCGTGGCCCGGGCAACAATGAGGAGTCAGGCGTGGACACGCCGGGCATCAGCCCAGGGGGGGACCATGACTAACCCGACCGGCGCCAGCTGGCGCAGATGGGCAATCGCCGAGGCCAGCGGCAAGGAACCACCCACCGCAAGCGACGACGCGGCGCGGGGGCCGGGCGCGCTGCGCGCCAGGAGAGACCGCAGGAATCACGCCGCGCGCGGCTGGGCTTTCGGCCTGCTGATCGCCCTCCTCGTCCAGTTCGGCCTCGGAATGTATGTGAACCTGTTCGCCAGCATCCCGCTCAGTCACCCCGGGCATGGCGCGAAGAACTTCTTCGCAGGCTCCTACCACAGCGTGGCCTGGGCCGAGACCTCCCCGCATGCCCCCCTGATCCTGGCCTTCCATGCCGGGCTAGGGCTGTTCCTCGTGCTCGGCTCGCTGTGGCTGGCGGTGCTCGCCGTCCGCGGCCGCCGGGCCGGGTTCGTGTGGGCCGCCGTCCTGGGCGCGCTGTTCATCCTCGGCGCGGGGTTCAACGGCGCCAGTTTCCTCAACTACAACGAGGACGCGAACTCCTACGTGATGGCGCTGCTCTTCGGCGCCGCTGTCCTGTGCTACATCATCATCCTGACGCTCCCCGCCAGGACCGAACGGCAGGCCCCAGCGGCCTGACGCTTACCTGATCAACCGCTGGCCTGCTCAGCGTCGTAAGCCTCGGTGAGCCGGTCAGCGTGCTGGCCGTCAAGCGTTTCCCGGATGATGTCGGCGTGCCCGGCATGGCGTGCTGTCTCCTTGATGAGGTGCAACAGCACCCAGCGCACCGACGTCCCGGGGTCCTCCGAAGTGGGCTGGCCGAGGTCGGCCACTTCCGCGATGATCTGCTGGGTCTGCCCGGCGGTCTCCGCGTAGTAGCTGAGCAGCCCGGCCAGTGTCTCACCGGCGGCCAGCCGGAAGTCATCTTCCCAGTTCTCAATCGGCCAGAGACCGGGCAGCGGCCGCCCGGCGACGCCCGCGACCACCCATCGGCGCTCAGCCCTGGCCGAGTGCTTGATCAAGCCGGCGAGCGTCAGCTCGCTAGCTGCCGGTGCCGCCCATGCCTGTTCATCCGTCAGCCCGCGCACGGAGGCCATCAGCGAGTCACGCTGCTGCGCAAGGGAGGTCAGCAGGCCGTCCCGCTCATCAGTCACCTGCCGGGCGAACAAGGGCATCTGGCCATCGTGGACCGCATCCCAGCGGCCCGCAAGACCGGTTGCGAGGCAGCCGGCGCCGGTCCCGACGCTGAGCTGCCCCGGTCGTGGTCAGCTGTCCCGGTCGTGCTCGGCGGCCAGCCGCTTCGGCGCCTGACAGCGCCATGCCTGCTCGGCGAGATCCCTCATGCGGTCCGGAGAAATGCGGCCGAGTTCGGCCTGCAGCCCGAGGAAGCTCCGGCGCGCGTCCTGGCGCCGGACGGCTGCGTAGACGGCGGGGTCGGCTGCCGCCGCCTCGTTCGCCTCCTGCTCGCTGATGCAGAACACGGCGGTTGTCTCGTCTCTGCCCATGCCGAGGAAGGTCCTGCCCCGGACCTTCCAGAGCGGGACATGGAACAGGTGGTGGCTGATCTCCTCGACCTCCGGTAGCGCCATGACGCAGCGCCGGATGTCATCAGTGCTGGTCACACGCGCCCCCTGAGCGTCTCATTGCAAAGCCAGCAGGCCGGCATTGGTTGGCGTGAACCCGCAGGCGCCGAAGTAGAACCTGCTCAGGTGACCCTCAAAGTCCACGTGCAGGTATTCGCAGCCGGCCGCCCTGGCACCCTCGCGGGCATTACGGATCAGTTCGGTACCGATGCCCTGGCGCCGGGCGCCGGTCGCGACCATGACGTCCTGCAGCCAGGCATGCACCAGGCCATCCCACAGCACGTTCGCGAAGCCGGCCAGGGCGGCGCCGTCGCGAGCCACGACCCAGCCAAGGCTGTGCCGGTGAACCAGATCGGCCCAGTCCCACTCCGACTCGTCAAACACCCTGGTCCCGAAGGCCTCCGCGTGCAGGGCATTGACCTCGGGATTGCTGACCGGGCCTCGCCATTCGTACCTGACTGCCACCAGGCCAACGTAAGCCCAGGAGCCGGCCAGCGGCCTAACCGTTTTTGTCAGCAGCGGGCCGCGGGGCGAGCAGCTTGACCATGGCAGGCGCTACCAGCCGCCCGGCAATGGCGGCGGAGCGGGAGCAGCCTCAGCCACCCGCGCCCCGCCCCGTTGGCCACCCCGCTCAGACCCACGGCCCTGCCAGGCCGGTCGTCCGGCGTCAGTCCCACCGGGTTCCGGCCGGCACCCGGAAGGTCGTGTTGAGGCGGTTGAAGAAGTTGGTGACCGCCACCATCAGCACCAGGGCCTGGAGCTGCTGCTCGCTGTAGTGCGTGGCGGCCCCGGCCCAGATCTCGTCGGTGACAGCGCCGGGCCGGTCCGAGAGCCGGGTCGCGGCCTCGGTCAGCGCGAGCGCCGCCCGCTCGGCGTCATCGAAGATCGGGTTCTCATACCATGCGGCGACGGCCAGCAGCTTCTCGGTGCTGACGCCGGCCTTGGTGGCGGTCTGGGTGCCGGCATCGACACAGGCGCTGCAGCCGTTGATCTGGCTCGCGCGCAGATGCACCAGCTCAAGCGTCTCGCGCGGCACGCCGCCCGAGTACACGGCCTTGAAAATGTGCTGGACGCCGGACATGACGTCGGGCTGGGTCCCCGCGTCTTTGATACGTGCTTCCATCTCTCCTCCGTGGAGCGGATCCTGAATCACTGGACGGCACTAGGACGTCCGGGCGCGGCCGAAGGTAACGCCGGCCCCGGGCGGGACAATGAGACCGGCCGGGGCGTTACCTTTCCGCCGCGCGGTGCGTCCTGATGGGTGACACAACCGCTCGCGCGGGAGAGGACCGTGACTGAGCAAGAACAGCTCGCCGCCGAGTTCGAGACCCAGCGTTCGTACCTGCACGCGATCGCTTTCCGCATCCTCGGCTCGGACGCCGACGCGGACGATGCCGTGCAGGAGGCCTGGCTGCGCCTTGACCGCACCGGCGGCGCGGGCATCGAGGACCTGCGCGGCTGGCTCACCACCGTGACCGGGCGGATCTGCCTCGATATGCTCCGCAGGCGCGGGGTCCGGGGAGAGCAGCCGCTCGAGCTGAACGTCGGAATGGTCGCCCGGGAGGCCGCGGATGGCTCCGCAATGAATCCCGAGGAAGAGGTCCTGCTCGCGGACTCCCTCGGGCTGGCGCTGTACGTCGTCATGGACGCCCTCACCCCGGCCGAACGGGTGTCCTTCGTGCTGCACGACGTTTTCGAGGTCCCGTTCGACGCCATCGCCGCGATCCTCGGCCGCAGCACCGCCGCCACGAAGATGCTGGCCAGCCGGGCACGCGGCCGGATCCGGCTGGGAAAGCCGGCGGCGGCAGCGGATGCGGCGGCGCACGAGGTCGTCGACGCGTTCCTCGCGGCGGCCGCCGGCGGGGACCTCGCGCGGCTGCTCACCGTGCTGGACCCCGAGGTCGAGCTCCGGCAGCAAGGTCCCCTGGGGACCCGCGTCGTGCGCGGCGCGGAGAAGGTCGCGGCTTCGGCACGGCTGGGCGCGCAATCAGGCGCAGCGGGTCATCCGGCGCTCGTCGACGGTGCCCCCGGCGTCCTCATCACCGCGGGTGGGCGGCCGGTCTCGGTCATGGCCTTCACGGTCACCGCCGGCGCCATCACGACGATCCGCATTCTGTCCGACCCGGACCGGCTGGCCCAGATCGTCCCCTCCTGGGTCGCGTGACCGCACGGCATCCGGCACCCGAACAGGTGGCCCGGCGCCGGGAACCGTCCGGCCAGCGGGGATCTCCGCGGGCGCGCGCTGGCCGGGCATCCGGCGGGCGGGGTACGCCGGATGCCCAGCCGCGCGCCCGGCCACCGGGAACGGCCGGGCGGAACCTGGCCGCCTACCGCCTGCTACCTCCGCCGAGTTCGGCGAACGGGAACGCGCGGTGCCGGCGTGGCGGGGCCAGGAAGTTCTGCCGCCTGGTGGCGGTGATGAAGCGCTCAAGCCCGTTGTCGGCGTCGTCCACGCCGAACTGGGCACACAGGTCCAGCGACGCCTGGTTGACCCGCATCAACCGGAAGAACTCGGCGCTGGGCATGAAGGCGGTGAACTGGAGCTTCGGCTGGTTGCTGCCGTCCGGGACGTCCAGGCTGTCGAAACCCGGGCCGTCCATCCGGATATGCATGGGGGTGCCGTCCGCGGCCCGGGATGAGCGCTGCAGCCCGGGCAGGTGACCCATCCGGTGCGCGTTCTCGAACGTGCTG
>JAIRTY010000627.1 GCA_031254715.1 Nocardiopsaceae bacterium
CCAGCGAGCGGCACCCGGAAGTCATCCTCCCGGGCCGGCGGCAGCGGCACCGGGAAGACGACCTCTTCCCGAGGCGGCAGCAGCTCCGGGTCCGGTAGCAGTTCCGGGTCCGGTGGCGGCTCCCGGTCTGGGGGCGCTTCCCGGGCCGCGAGTGGTTCCCGGGCCGCGAGCAGCACCCGTACCGCCGGCGCTTCCCGGGCCGCAGGCTCCGCCCGGGCCGCGAGCGGTTCCCGGGCTGCGAGCGGGTCCGGGTCTGCGAGCGGTTCCCGGGCCGCCGGCGGCAGCGGAGGCACGGGCAGTACCCGGACGGCGGGCGGCTCCCGGAGCCGGGCCTCGGCCAGCGCCGAGGCGACCCTGCCCGGCGCCGGGCTGAAGCTGCATCATCTCCGTCCTGCCGCGGGCTCCCGCACCGTGCGTACCCGGGTCGGCCGGGGCGAGGCGTCCAAGGGCAAGACGGCGGGCCGCGGCACCAAGGGCACCAAGGCGCGGGGCAACGTACCGGCCGCGTTCGAGGGCGGCCAGATGCCGCTGCACCGGCGGATTCCGCAGCTGCGGGGATTCTCCAACCTGATGTTCACGACGACATACCAGGTGGTGAACACCGGCCGGCTGAGCGAGCTCTACCCCGACGGCGGAGAGGTCACGCCGCAGGACCTGGCGGCCAAGGGGGCCGTCCGCTCCGGTGAGCGGGTGAAGGTGCTCGGCACCGGGGACCTGGGCGTGGTGCTGCAGGTGAGCGCGCACGCGTTTTCCGAGTCCGCCCGGCAGAAGATCACCGCCGCCGGCGGGACCGTCAACAAGCTGTGACGGGACGACGGCTGATGCCCGCGCGTACGGGGACGTGGCCGGAGCTGCCAGGCAGGGCCTGGCGGCCCGGACCCGGCGCCCGTGTTACATTCGGGCCGTCACGCTGCGGCGCCTCGTGGCGCACCGGCCGCGCGATGACCTTGACCCGTCTATGTGAGGACCGCGCATGCTGACCGCGTTCCTGGGGGCGTTCCGGACACCTGACCTGCGCCGGAAGATGCTGTTCACGCTCGGAATCATCGCCGTCTTCCGGCTCGGCGCCTCGCTGCCCACGCCAGGGGTCTCGGAAAGCGCGGTCCGCTTCTGCACCGGTCAGGTGAGCAAGCAGGGCAACAGCATCTTCGCCCTGGTCAACCTGTTCAGCGGGGGCGCGCTGCTCAAGCTGTCGATATTCGCGCTCGGCATCATGCCCTACATCACCGCCAGCATCATCTTGCAGCTGCTGGCGGTGGTCATCCCCCGGCTGGAGACCCTCAAGAAGGAGGGCCCGTCCGGGACGGCCAAGATCACCCAGTACACCCGGTACCTCACCGTCGGCCTGGCGATCCTGCAGTCCACCGGGATCGTGGCGCTGGCCAGGTCCGGCAACCTGTTCGGGAGCGCCTGCTCCCGGCCGCTGATCCCGGACACCTCCATCTTCACCATCGCCACGATGGTGATCTGCATGACGGCCGGCACCGCCGTCATCATGTGGCTGGGCGAGCTGATCACCGACCCCGGGATCGGCAACGGCATGTCGCTGCTGATCTTCACCACGGTGATCTCGGTGATCCCCGGCGAGATGCTGAACATCTACAAGACCCGCAAGGGCTTCGTCGCCGCAGTGGTGCTGCTCGTGGGGGTGGCGATCATCGCGTTCGTGGTGTTCATGGAGCAGGCCCAGCGGCGGATCCCGGTCCAGTACGCCAAGCGCATGGTCGGGCGGCGGATGTACGGGGGCACCTCCACCTATATCCCGATCAAGGTGAACCAGGCCGGGGTCATCCCGGTCATCTTCGCCTCGTCGCTGCTGTACATCCCGCAGCTCGCCAGCTCGCTGCTGGGCAACCAGACACACCCGCAGGCCTGGGACGCCTGGATCCAGCGATACCTGGTCACCGGTTCCTCGCCGATCTACATCGGGCTGTTCTTCGCGCTCAACATCTTCTTCACGTACTTCTACGTGGCGATCACCTTCAACCCGACGGAGGTCGCCGACGACATGAAGAAGTACGGCGGTTTCATCCCCGGCATCCGGCCCGGGCGGCCGACCGCGGAGTACCTCAACCTGGTGCTCACCCGGCTCACCGCCCCCGGCTCGCTCTACCTGGCGGTGATCGCCATCATCCCGATGATCGCGCTGGCGCTCGTCGGGGCCAGCCAGCAGTTCCCCTTCGGCGGCACCACCATCCTGATCGCGGTGGGGGTGGGACTGGATACGGTGAAGCAGATCGAGAGCCAGTTGCAGCAGCGCAACTACGAGGGATTCTTGCGTTAGTGCGCGTGGTGCTGGTGGGCCCCCCTGGTGCGGGCAAGGGGACTCAGGCCCAGTTCCTGGCGTCGCACCTGTCGATCCCGAAAATCTCGACAGGTGACATCTTCCGCGACAACGTGAGCCGGGGGACCGGCCTCGGCCAGCGGGCGCAGGCGTATATGGAACGGGGTGACCTCGTTCCGGACGAGGTCACCATCGCCATGGTGACCGACCGGCTGCAGGAAGACGACGCCCAGGCAGGCTTCCTGCTCGACGGCTTCCCGCGGAACGTGCCGCAGGCCGAGACGCTCAAGAAACTGCTGGCCGGCTGGGACAACCGGCTGGATGTGGTGCTGGAACTGGTGGTCGACGACGACGAGGTGGTGCGGCGGCTGTCCGGCCGCCGTACCTGCCGCCGGTGCGGCCGGGTCTGGCACGCCACCTTCGACCCGCCTGCCCGCCCGGAGACCTGCGACGACTGCGGGGGCGAGCTGTTCCAGCGCGACGATGACAGGGAAAACACCATCCGGCACCGGCTGGAGGTCTACCAGCAGCAGACCGCCCTGCTGATCTCCTACTACGCCGACGAGGGCATCCTGCTGGGCATCGACGCCACCGGCCCGGTGGACGAGGTCACCGACCGCGCTCTCGCCGCCCTCCGCCGCTTCATGCGATAGCCCGGCCGGTTGACACCGGAACCCCGGCAGAAGGCGAGTTCAGATGAGCCGCGAGGTCCAGATCACCTTCGATTGCGGCGATCCCGCCGGGCTGGCCGCGTTCTGGGCCGAGGCCCTCGGCTACCGGCTGCAGGACCCGCCGGCGGGCTTCGCGTCGTGGGAACAGGCCCTGGCGGAGATGGGGATACCGCCCGAGCATCGCAACGACGCCTCGGCGGTGGTCGATCCCGAGGGCCGCGGGCCGCGCCTGTACTTCCAGAAAGTACCGGAGGGCAAGCAGGCCAAGAACCGCGTGCACCTCGATGTGCGCGCCGCCCCAGGCCTGCAGGGCGACGAGCGGATGGCGGGCCTGGAGGCCGAAGCGCAGCGGCTCGTCGCGCGCGGCGCCACCCGGCTGGAGCGCCACGAGCCCGCTGCCCCGCTCGACGCCGGTCACATCGTGCTGGCCGATCCCGAGGGCAACGAGTTCTGCCTGGACTGATCACCCCCGCGGGCAGCACCCGTTCGCTGGCCGGCACCGGAGCCGGCAGGCCGCCCGCTGCCGCAGGGTGACGTGAACATCAGTTCATGAACTAGTCTTCATGAACGGAAGTTCACGAGGGGCTGCGACATGTCACCACGGAAACCTGACGTGCTCCGCGACGGCGGGGGAG
>JAIRTY010000649.1 GCA_031254715.1 Nocardiopsaceae bacterium
GGCAGGCAGCACCTGTACGCCGACCAGTGCCAGATCGGCGTCCATAGCGGCTGGCCCGGCGCGCTCGCGGAACGGCTGCCGGCCCCGGTGCGCGCGCTGTACCCGCTGCCGGCCGCGACCGGCCCCGCCGTCGGTCTCCTAGGTATTTGCATCAGCGCGGCTGTGGCAGAACTCACCTTCATAACTGCTTGACGCCAGGCATCCCCGAGCCGCCGCGGTCTCGTTAGCTGCGAAATGTATCTAAAGGGCACCGAAGCACCGTCGGCCTCACTAGTTTACAATCAGTCAGCCCATCTTGAGTCCTGGGAGAGCACCATTCACCATTGGCTTGTGGGCTTGCCCAGCATCGGGGCCGGAGCGGGGACTCACCGGCAGCCGGGATGCTGCCGGATCGCGAGGAGGGCCGCTTGACCAGTTATTTCACTACTGACCAGCATGAGCGCCTGCGGCTGGAAGCCCGCGATTTCGCTGAGAGCGAGGTCCGGCCCCGGATACCGGACATGGAGGCGTCCAAGTCGGTGCAGCATGAGTTGTCGCGGCTGATTGCCCGGCAGGGCTGGATCGGAGTCACGATCGGCACCCAGTACGGCGGAATGGGCCTGGGGCACCTGGCGAAGACGATCCTCATCGAGGAATTGTCCCGGGTCAGCGGGGCAATGGGGGCAATGGTGCAAGCCTCCCAGCTGGGCGTCGCGAAGATAGTAAATTTTGGAAATGAGGTCCAGAAGAAGACCTGGTTACCAGCCATAGCAGCAGGGGATTGCCTGCCAACAATTGCGGTCACCGAGCCCGGCTCGGGCGGCCACGTCCTCGGCATAACGGCGACCGCCGTGCGGGACGGTGATGACTACATCCTCAACGGCCGGAAGGTCCACATCGGCAACAGCCACGTCGGTGACCTGCACGGTGTCGTGGTGCGCACAGGGCCTGGTTCCCAGGGGCTGTCGGCGTTCCTCGTGGAGTCGGACCGGCCCGGCCTCTCGCTAGGGCCGCATCGCCAGGCCATGGGCCTGCACGGCTTCAGCTTCGGCGAGCTCGTCTTCGATGACTGCCGGGTACCGGCTGCGAACCGGCTCGGCATCGAGGGTGAGGGACTCGCTGTCGCCTACAGCTCGAGCATCCTGTACGGCAGGCCGAATCTCACTGCGGTCTCGCTCGGCATCCACCAGGCGCTGCTGGACGAGACCACCGCATTCGCCGCCAGGCAGCACCGGTACGGCAAGCCGCTGGGCGAGCTGCCTTCGATCAAGATGAAGCTGGGCCAGATGCAGTCCAGATTGATGACCGCGCGGCTGGCCGCCTACCACGCCGTGCACCTGCTGGACCGGGGCGTGCCATGTGACGCGGAATTGATGAATGCCAAGCTCATCAATGTGGAATACGCCCTGGACTCGGCACGTAACGCAATGGAGGTCCATGGCGCGATCGGCCTTTTCTCCGACCGGCCCATCGAGCGGTACCTGCGCGACGCTCACCACATCTTCGCCCCGGCCGGGACCTCCGACATCCAGCTGCTCAGGCTGGGCGAGGTGGCACTCGGCACCAGCAAGGGCCAGTGGTCCGAGCGCGTCACCGACCCAGACCGGTAGCTGTCGTGCCAGCACGTGGCTAGGCCCCTGGCGTGCCCGGGCTGCGCCGCAGCTCGCGCTGCTGAATCAGGTCCACCATCTCGGCGGCCCGGGTCTTGATGAACTCCAGCCCGGGTCGGCCCCAGGGCCGAGGCTCGCGGTCGACGATGCAAATGGTTCCCAGGGCGGTGCCGGTCCGGTCGATCAGCGGGGCACCCAGGTAGGAGCGGATCCCGATCTCGTCCACAACCGGGTTCCCGGCGAATCGGGGATAGTCGCAGACGTCGTCCAGCACCAGCGGCAGCCGCCGGACCACCACATGCGGGCACCAGCCGTGATCCCGGGCCATTACCCGGGCCGGGTCGTCAGCCGCCGGGGGCCCAGCGGAGGCGGCGCCGGCTGGTTGCAGGCTGGGAGCGTAAAGACCCGCGAAGTACTGCCGGTTCTCGTCGATGAAGTTGACCATCGCGAACGGCGCCTTGGTGTTGGTGGCCAGCGCCTGGGCGAATTCATCGAACTCCGGGTCGGGAACGTCTCCCAGCCCGAGTTCTCGCAGCCGCGCCACCCGCCGGGGCGCCTCTTTGTCCAGGGGCGTTAGCAGGTGACCTGCGGGTTCGTAGAACATGGCGCCTCCGTCTTTGCGGAACATGGTTGCTGTCATGCGCGGACCGACCGGGGATCCCAGCGCGAACGCCGGGCTAACACTGCGACGTCACGGCGGCGTCGCTGATCAGGTGCTTGATGAGGGCGACCAGCACCGAGGTCGCCGAGTTGACGTCACGGGCGTCGCAGAGCGCGACCGGAACCGAGGGCTTGAGCTCAAGAGCGGCGCGCACCTCATCCGGCTGGTAACGGAATGACCCCTCGAACTCATTCACCGCAACGATGAAGGCGAGCCCCCGGCGCTCGAAGTAGTCAACCGCCTCGAAGCAAGCGTCCAGGCGGCGGGTGTCGGCCAGCACCACGGCACCCAGGGCACCGCTGGACAGCTCGTCCCACATGAACCAGAAGCGGTGCTGGCCGGGCGTGCCGAACAGGTAGAGGACGAGCCCGGGCGTGAGGGTCATGCGGCCGAAGTCAAGGGCGACCGTTGTCGTGGACTTGTCCTCGACCCCGGTCAGGCTGTCGATCCCGGCGCTGGCAGTGGTGATCAGCTCCTCCGTGGTCAGCGGCTCAATCTCACTCACCGTCCCCACGAACGTCGTCTTGCCGACGCCGAAGCCCCCTGCCACGAGGAGCTTGGCCGCGGTCGGGAAGGAGTCAGAGTCGTCGCTGTAGGGCATCCAGCACCCTCTCCAATAGGAACCGGTTCGAGGGATCGGTGGCACTTCGCGGCGAGCGCGCCGTGATGGCGCCGCAATCCACCAGGTCGGATAGCAGGACCTTGGTGACGACGGCGGGCAGCCGCATTCGCGCCGCGATCTCTGCGACTGAGGCCGGCGCATAGCACATGGCCAGGACCTGGGCATGATCGGGCTCCAGGTGGCTCCAGCCACCATTGCCGGTCGCCATCACCATGGACATGAGGTCCAGTTTGGTGGTGGGGCTGGTGCGGCCGTTGCTCACCGCGTACGGGCGCACCAGGCGCCCGGCGTCACCAGGTCGGCTTCGTCTTCCAGTTCTACAACCTGATCACCAACCTCAATGCGCTGGAGAACGTCGAGTGGGGGGCCGAGTCATGCGCCGATCATCTGGACGCCCGCGAAGTGCTCGGACTGGTCGGGTTGACGGAACGACTGAGGAACTTCCCGGCGCAGTTGTC